>DATAAP010000155.1:0-3040 GCA_036260035.1 Alphaproteobacteria bacterium
GCGAGACCTTTACCGAGGGAAGAGACCACGCCGCCGGTTATGAAAATGAACCGCGTCATGGAACTCCACCATACACAGCGGGTCCGGGGGGCACAAGCCAAGCGCTAAATTGCTTGTATTTTCGCGGCCGCCGAGGTGCCGTCGCCCGCACAATCGGCTTCACCCAGGCGCCGAGTCGCGGCCGAGATTTCCAGCGTCGGTGGGATCTCAATGAGGGGGTGAAACCGCTTCCGTTCCGTGAGCCTTGCGCAGCGTAGGCGGCCTATCAAGCCCTGATGCGGAAGCTCGCCTCTGCATCCGGTGAAGTTCGGTCCGATCATGGGCGCAGAAGATGGTAATTTCGGGGCCGCGTTCCCTAATCAACGCCCGCAGCCGGGACTGATTTTCCAGCCGAGCGTTTCGGTCGACCTCCATCAGCCATTGATAGAACCGCAGGCCCGGCGTGCAGCGCGGCAGCCGCGCATCCATCTCCAATGAGAAGAAATAGGCGTCGCCGGCATGGAGCAGCCAGCCCTCCGGTCCGCGCACTGCCACGCCGCAATGACCCCATGTATGACCGATCAGCGGCACCATGAGGATGTCCGGCGGCAGCCCCGCTAAATCGCGAACACTTGGAAAGCCGTACCAAGCCTCGCCGCTTTCACCGTAGGTGCGAAACTTCACGTCAGAGTCCCACTGCATTGGCCGGTACCGCGCGCGGCCCGTCAGGCCGCCTCGTCTGGCACGAGCCGCCGAGAGCTCTGCCGCAAACACATGGACCGCCGCGTCGGAAAAGTCCTCGATACCGCCTGCGTGATCGAAATCCAGATGTGTCACAAGGATGTGGCGCACGTCGCTCGCACGGAACCCGAGCCGCTCGATCTGCCGGATCGCGGTGTTCTCTTCGACAAATTGCGGGCGGTTCAGTCCGATGAAGGTCCGGCTCAATCTAGGTACAGGCTCGTTAATGTCGCCGAGCCCGAAGCCGGTGTCCACGAGCACGAGTCCGTTGCCGTCCGTCTCGATGAGCAGGCAATGGCAAACGAGCTCTGCCGGCCCAGGACCGCGATCAGGCCCATCCATGAGGCGGCCGCCCCACGGGCACATCGTTCCGCAGCTGAGATGATGAATGCGCATGCGCGACCTCTTGCACGGCGCGCAGGCGCCGTACGGTCGCAAACCGTTTTACCTCGAGATCCGTTCCGGTGTGGTCAGCGCGCGATCGGTGCGGCGGGCGCAGCAGGAGGTTGTTCGGCCGGCGCCGGTCCCGATGGCGCGGCCGGGCTCGCCGGCACCGACGGCGACGGCGCCGTAGGCGTCATCGTGTCGAAGAAGGAGCGGCGCTCGCGCGACCCGGTCCCGAGCACGGTCAGCAACAGGCAGATGGCGAGGAACAGCCCCGCCAGGATTGCGGTCAGACGCGTCAGCAGGTTGGACGTGCCGCGAGCGGTCATGAACCCGCCCATGCCGCCGCCGCCTCCTCCGCCGCCGATGCCAAGGCCGCCACCTTCGCTGCGCTGAATCAGGATCACGGCGATCAGCGCGATCGTGATCAGGATCTGAATGACGGCGAGGACAAGCAGCATGGACGGTCTCGATCAGCCAGGACTTCGGGGGAAGGCGCTCTTTTAGTCGCTTCTGGCCCCTGAATCTAGGCCTAAATGGTTGATTTACGAGGCCACCGCACTGCCGGCAATGGCCATGAAATCATCCGCCTTGAGGCTGGCGCCGCCGACCAGCGCGCCATCGACATCGCGCACGGCGAGAAGTTCCGCCGCGTTCGAGGGCTTGACCGACCCGCCGTAAAGGATGCGGACGCCATCCGCATCCGGGACGCGAGCGGCGAGCTCATGCCGGATTAACGCATGGACCTCGGCCACCTGTGCCGTAGTCGCGGTCCGCCCGGTGCCGATCGCCCAGACGGGCTCGTAGGCAATCACCGTGTTGGCGGCGGTCGCCCCAGTCGGGAGAGAGCCGCTCAGCTGCGTCTTGATTATCTCCAGCGTGCGGCCGGCGTCGCGCTCGGCAAGGGTCTCGCCGATGCAGACGATGGCGGACAAACCTGCGGCGAGCGCCGCTTCGGCCTTGTCGCGGACCACGGCACTGGTCTCGCCGTGGTCGGTGCGGCGCTCCGAGTGGCCGACGATCACATAGCGGCAGCCAAGATCGGCCAGCATCACGGCCGCGATGTCGCCAGTGTGCGCGCCCGATTGCTTCGCATGGCAGTCCTGACCGCCCAGCAAGACAGCGGTGCCCGACAGGGTCTCAGCGATCAATGCGATCAGCGTCGCCGGCGGGCAGATCAGGATCTCAGGCCCATTCCGGCCCAGCTTCGCCGCACGCGCAGCCACATCGCGCGCCAGTGCCAGACCATCGGCACGCTGCCCGTTCATTTTCCAGTTCCCCGCTATCAGCTTGCGACGTGCCATCGGCTCCTCACATTTGTCTGCCGCTTCGCTCTCTAACATGGCGTAGTTGCTTGTTGAAGCCCGGCCGCGCCGGTGCGTCTGGCAACTATTGCGGCGACTGCCCCACACCCCTATGATCCGCGCGCTTTTCGACCCGTCAGGGATATTCCCTCGCAATGCTGCAGACTATCCGCTCCAAAACCGCGGGCGTCGTCGTCAAGGTGCTGTTCGCAATCCTCGTCGGCAGCTTCGCCGTCTGGGGCATCGGCGACTATGCGTTCCTGCAGCGCGGCGAAGAGGTCGCCATCCGCGTCGGCGACACCAAGATCACGCCTGAGCAGCTCTCGATCGAGTACCGGCGCGAAGTGGACCGGCTGCGTCGGGCCTTTGGCCAGTTCGATGTCGAGCTCGCGCGCCAGATCGGGCTGATGGATCAGGTCGTGGATCGGTTGGTCCGCGACACGCTTTTCGAGCAGGAGGCTGCGCGGCTCGGCATCGTCGTCAGCGACGACATCGTCCGCGACCGCATCGCCGCCAATCCCGCCTTCCACGGCCTGACCGGCAGCTTCGACCGCAATGTCTTCCAGCGCGTCCTCTCTGAGAACGGCTACAGCGAAGCGCAGTACGTTCAGCTGCTCCGTCAGGAGCTCGCC
>DATAAP010000156.1:0-3428 GCA_036260035.1 Alphaproteobacteria bacterium
GATCGCTCGTCTGCTTTCACCTGCCACCAGCCCTTACGGGCGGGCGCCTTGGCTCAGGCTTTCAGGCGGGGTTTGCAGGCGTCTTGACGTTCCCCCGTGCTCTCGCGTGCCGGGAGCAAGACTGGCAAAGAATCGGCATTATTTGAACAATAAAAGCGGTCGAATTTGAATTTTTCTGTTGATGAAAAGGCGAGTTTCGCACAATTCATGCGCGGCTTATCCACGCTTTTTTCCACAGCGCGCCTTGACCGCCGCCCGTTTCAGTGCGAAGGGCGGCGCTGTCGAATGCGCATAAGTCAAAGTACGGCTATGATTGACGCCACGGCCCTCGCGGTCTAAATCACCCTTGCACTGCACATACGGGCTGCTCGCCAGAGTGAAGGGTGGCCCCTTACGCACGGGCTCTATATGCCGTCCGACAGATCGGCCACGCGTGGGATTTCGAACCGCCCCCTTTCGCCGCATCTTCAGATCTACAAGCCGCAGCTGACCTCGGTCCTGTCGATCAGCCACCGCATCAGCGGCGTGGCACTGAGCGTGGGAACATTGCTCCTGGTCGCATGGATCGTTGGAACCGCGAAGGGTCCTGATACCTTCGCAATCGTCAGCGGCTTCCTGCGCAGTCCGATCGGGCTGCTGCTGCTGTTCGGCTGGAGCGTGGCGCTGTTCTATCACCTCGCCAATGGCATCCGGCACCTGTTCTGGGACGCTGGATATGGATACGACATCGACAATGCGTATCGCTCCGGCTGGGTCGTCGTCGGTGCGACGGTCGCGCTGACGGCGCTCGCGTGGGTCGCCGGCATCGCCATGATGCTCGGAGGCCGCTGATGGCGCGCGCATCGAACAGCATCCGCTCGCCGCTCGCGCGCGTTCGTGGGCTCGGCTCGGCGCAGCATGGCGTCAGCGACTGGTGGGTGCAGCGCGTCACCGCGGTCGCCCTCGTGCCGCTGACTGTGTGGTTCGTCGCATCGGTTGTATCGCTCGCAGGCGCTGACTTTCGCACGGTGGCCCTATGGATGGGCTCGCCGGTGACGGCGGTGCTGCTGATCCTGATGCTCGTCGCAACGTTCCGACATGCGCAGCTCGGCGTCCGTGTAGTCATCGAGGACTACGTGCATCACGAAGGCGCCAAGATCGGGCTGCTGCTCGCGGTCAACGCCGTGCTTGCGCTCCTCGCCGTGGGGTCGATCCTCTCGGTCCTCAAGCTCGTTTTCCGAGGCTGAGATGCCTGACAGCACTTCCCCGGCAGCGCGTCGCGTCACGCCGGCTTATCCGATCATCGACCATAGCTACGACGTCATCGTCGTCGGCGCCGGCGGGGCGGGCTTACGCGCCACGTTCGGCATGGCGATCGCCGGCCTGAAGACCGCCTGCATCTCGAAGATCTTTCCGACGCGCAGCCACACGGTTGCGGCACAAGGTGGCATCTCCGCGGCTTTGGGCAACATGGGCCCGGACGACTGGCGCTGGCACATGTACGACACGGTCAAGGGCTCCGACTGGCTCGGCGACCAGGATGCGATTGAGTACATGTGCAAGGAAGCGATCCCGGCGATCATCGAGCTGGAGCACTACGGCGTGCCGTTCAGCCGCACGCCGGAGGGCAAGATCTACCAGCGCCCCTTCGGCGGCATGACGACGGAGTACGGCAAGGGCACCGCGCACCGCACCTGCGCCGCCGCCGACCGCACCGGCCATGCCATCCTGCACACGCTTTACCAACAGTCGCTGAAGAACGACGCCGAGTTCTTTGTCGAGTATTTCGCGCTCGACCTGATAATGGACGACGACGGCGCGTGCCGCGGCGTCATGGCGTGGAACCTGACTGACGGCACCATCCATCGCTTCCGCGCGCACATGGTCGTGCTGGCGACCGGCGGCTACGGCCGCGCGTACTTCTCCTGCACGTCCGCGCACACCTGCACCGGCGACGGCAACGCGATGGTGCTGCGCGCCGGTCTGCCGCTGCAGGACATGGAATTCGTGCAGTTCCACCCAACCGGCATCTACGGCGCCGGCTGCCTGATCACGGAAGGCAGCCGCGGCGAGGGCGGCTACCTGACCAATTCGCAGGGCGAGCGCTTCATGGAGCGCTACGCGCCATCTGCCAAGGACCTCGCCTCGCGCGACGTCGTCAGCCGCTCGATGACGATCGAAATCCGCGAAGGGCGCGGCTGCGGCCCGAACAAGGACCACATCCTGCTGCATCTCGAGCATCTCGGCGCCGACGTGCTGCACGAGCGCCTGCCCGGCATTTCGGAGACCGCGAAGATCTTCGCGGGCGTTGACGTGACGAAGGAGCCGATCCCGGTGCTGCCGACGGTGCACTACAACATGGGCGGCATTCCCACGAACTACCACGGCGAGGTCGTGACGATCGCCAACGGCAATCCGGACGCGGTGGTGCCCGGGCTGATGGCGATCGGCGAGGCGGCCTGCGTGTCGGTGCACGGCGCCAACCGGCTGGGCTCCAACTCGCTGCTCGATCTCGTGGTGTTCGGCCGCGCCGCCGCGAAGCGCGCGGTCGAGGTCGTGCGGCCAGGCGAGCCGCACAAGCCGCTGCCTTCGGATGCCGGCGATCAGGCGCTCGCGCGCTTCGACCGCCTGCGCCACGCGAATGGCGGCACGCCAACGGCGGCGCTGCGGCTGGAGATGCAGAAGATCATGCAGAACAACTGCGCGGTGTTCCGCAGCCGTGACGTGCTGGACGAAGGCGCCAAGCTGCTCGACCAGACGCGCGCCAAGGGCGGCGACATCCGCGTGACGGACCGCTCGCTGATCTGGAACTCGGACCTGGTCGAGACGCTGGAATACGACAATCTGATTGCGCAGGCGGCGGTGACGATCCAGTCGGCGCTGAACCGCGAAGAGAGCCGCGGCGCGCATGCGCGCGAGGATTTCCCGCAGCGCGACGACGCAAACTGGATGAAGCATACCGTCTCGTGGCTCAGGAATGGCAAGGTCGAGATCGACTACCGGCCGGTCCATCTCAATCCGCTGACCAACGAAGTGCAGAGCTTCCCGCCCAAGGCGCGGGTGTACTAAGACATGGCTGAATTCACGCTTCCCGCCAATTCGAAGATCACGCCGGGCAAGGACTGGGCGGCACCGGCCGGCGCCACGCGCCTTAAGGCGTTCAAGGTCTACCGCTGGGATCCGGATTCGGGCGCCAACCCGCGCGTCGACACCTTCCAAGTCGATCTCGACAAATGCGGGCCGATGGTTCTCGACGCCCTCATCAAGATCAAGAACGAGATCGACTCGACCCTGACCTTCCGCCGGTCCTGCCGCGAAGGCATTTGTGGCAGCTGCGCCATGAACATCGATGGCACCAACACCTTGGCCTGCACCAAATACATTGCCGAGGTGAACGGCGACGTGCGCATTTACCCGCTCCCGCACATGCCGGTGGTGAAGGACCTCAT
>DATAAP010000157.1:0-4449 GCA_036260035.1 Alphaproteobacteria bacterium
TCAACGAGACGTGCTGACGAATGTTAGAACATTCGACCGACCGGCAGTGTTTGCCGGTATCCGGGCAGAATCTGCAGCTGAAGTTCGCCAGGTGCGACGATTTCGCCCACGCCCACTGCCGCTTACCCCGCGTAATCGCCCTTGGGCGCGATCACCTCGCGCTTGCCGACATGGTTGGCCGGGCTGACGACGCCTTCGGCCTCCATGCGCTCGACGATGCGCGCGGCGCGGTTGTAGCCGATCTGCAGATGGCGCTGGATGAAGCTGGTCGAGCATTTGCGCTCGCGCGCGACCAGCGCCACCGCCTGGTCGTAGAGCTGGTCGCCGGAGCCGCCGCCTTCGCCCGCGGGCCCGCCATTGCCGAGCGAGGCGAGTGCGGCCTCGTCCTCGGTGACCTCCTCGACATAGAGCGGCTCGCCCTGGTCCTTGAGATACTTCACCACCTGCTCGACCTCGCGGTCGGAGACGAACGGCCCGTGCACGCGCGTGATGCGCCCGCCGCCCGCCATGTACAGCATGTCGCCCTGGCCCAAGAGCTGCTCCGCGCCCTGCTCGCCGAGGATGGTGCGGCTGTCGATCTTCGACGTGACCTGGAAGGAGATGCGCGTCGGGAAGTTCGCCTTGATCGTGCCGGTGATGACGTCGACCGACGGGCGCTGCGTGGCCATGATCAGGTGGATGCCGGCCGCACGCGCCATCTGCGCCAGGCGCTGCACCGCCCATTCGACGTCCTTGCCGGCGACGAGCATGAGATCCGCCATCTCGTCGATGACGACGACGATGAACGGCAGCGGCTCGAGGTTGAGCGGCTGGTCCTCGAAGATCGGCTTGCCTTCCTCGTCGAATCCGGTCTGCACCTTCCGCAGCAGCACCTCGCCCTTCTTCTTCGCCTCGGCGAGCCGCGCGTTGTAGCCCGTGATGTTGCGTACGCCGAGCTTCGACATCGCGCGGTAGCGGTTCTCCATCTCGCGCACCGCCCATTTGAGCGCGACGACCGCCTTCTTCGGGTCGGTGACGACGGGGGCGAGCAGGTGCGGGATGCCGTCATAGACGGACAGTTCGAGCATCTTCGGATCGACCATGATGAAGCGGCAATCCTGCGGCGCCAGCCGGTACAGGATCGACAGGATCATCGTGTTGATGGCGACCGACTTGCCGGAGCCGGTGGTGCCGGCGATGAGCAGGTGCGGCATGCGCGCGAGATCGGCGTTGACCGGCGTGCCGCCGATATCCTTGCCGAGATAGAGCGCCAGCGCGCCGGCGCTGTTGCTGTCATCAGCCGCGAGCAGCTCGCGCAGGAACACGGTCTCGCGGCTGATGTTCGGCAGCTCGATGCCGATCACGTTGCGGCCAGGGATCACGGCGACGCGAACGGAGACGGCGCTCATCGAGCGCGCGATGTCGTCGGCGAGGCCGATGACGCGGCTCGTCTTGGTGCCGGGGGCGGGCTCCAGCTCGTACAGCGTGACGACGGGGCCGGGGCGCACCTTGACGATCTGGCCCTTGACGCCGAAATCGTCGAGCACCGACTCCAGCAGCCGCGCGTTCTGCGCCAGCGCGTTCTCGTCGACAGCCGCGCCGCGCTCGGAGACCTTCGGCATTACCAGCAGGTCGAGCGGCGGCAGCTTGTGCTTGCCGCTCGCGCGGAGGTCGAGGCTCGACTGCTTCTTGGGCGCTGCGCGCTTGGCGGGCGCCTCGGGCAGAGTCCGTGGCGCGACCAGATCCGCCGGCGGCGGGCGGCGCGGCTCGGCCGGCTCGCGTTCGAGCTCGACCTCGATCTCGTCTTGGCCTTGCGCTTCGGCGACCTTCGGATCGCGGCGCTTCGCGACTTTCGCCTGCTTGCGCCAGTCCGCCTGGTTGCCGAAGCGCGGACGCCAGGAAGCGACGCGCCGCGCGATGGCAGCCGTGGTCGCGGCGGTCATCATGCAGAAGCGCGCCACGGCGCGCCACTCGCCCCAGGTGATGGCGAGCGCAAAGAACAGTGCAGCCCCGGACAGGATCGCGGCGAGCACGCCGAACGTGTCGGGTCCCATGCCGATCTTCTGCGCGAGCGCCACGGTGTTGACGAAGAATAGGTGTCCGACCACGCCGCCGAGGCCGATATCGATGAAGCTCGACCACGACGCGGGAGGCGGCACGAAGGCGAGCGCCAGCGACGCAAGCAGGACCGCGACGGGCAGCAGCGACAGGCGCAGCCACCACACCGGCAGATGATGGACCCGCATCAGGCGGAAGCCCCACGCGCCGAGTGTCGCGACGATGAGTCCGGCACCGAGGCCGAGCGTCTGCAGCAGGATGTCGGCGACCAAGGCGCCCCAGCGGCCGCCGAGATTGCGCGCCGGCGCATTGGTGGCGTGGCTCAGCGACGGATCAGTCGAACTGTAGGTGATCAGCGTGAGTGCCACGAAGATCGCGAAAAGGATAAGCGTCAGTCCGGCGGTCTCGATCGAGCGGCGGCGCAGGAAATCGCCGGCGCCCTCAGGCAGCAAGCTCGACCGCATCGCGAGGCGCGAAGCTCCGGCCATCCTCAATCTCCCCTCAAGCAACCGTTTCAAGCACAGAGGCCATGCGCGTCAATGCAGCCTCAGTGGTTTCCAGATCGTGAACGAGAGCCACACGGATATACGATTTGCCAATGTTGCGGCCGCCGGCGTCCGGCTTGGTGACATAGCCGCCGGGCAGCACCTTGATGCCGGCTTCCTGCCACAGCCGCTTGGCGGCTGCCTCGCCGTCGACGACGTCAAGCCACAGATAGAATCCGCCGCCCGGACGATAATAGCCGAAGCGGCCGCCAAGCAGCCGGTCGGCGATCTCGTACTTGGCGCGATAGAGCGCGCGGTTCGCGACGACGTGCTCCTCGTCGCTCCACAGCGCGGCCGCCGCGTCCATCACCGCCGTCGGCGTTGCGGCGCAGCTGAAAGCGCGCAGGCGGTTGAAGCGCGCGATGGTCTCGGGCGAGCCGCTGGCAAAGCCGGAGCGCAGGCCCGGCGCGCTCGAGCGCTTCGACAGTGTGTGGAAGACGATAAGATTGTCGAACCCGCCGCCTAGCTTCGCTGCGGCCTCAAGCGCACCAGGCGGCGGCGTATCGGTATAGTAAAGCTCGCTATAGCACTCGTCCGAGACGAGCAGGAAGCCGTACTGCCGCGCCAGGCGCAGCGCTTTCTGAAGATAAGCGAGATCCGCGACCGCGCCCTGTGGGTTAGCGGGCGAGCAGAGATACATAATGGCCGTGCGCGCCAGCGTGGCCGGTGGAATCGCATCGAGATCGGGAAGGAAGCCGGTCGCCTTCGTTGCCGGCATGAACGCGCATTCGGCACCTGCCATGACAGCGGCGCCGTAATAGACCTGATAGAACGGATTCGGCATCAGCGCGATCTGGCGCGGGCCGCCGTCGCGCGGCGTGATCGCAATCAGCGCCGCTTGGAACAGGCCCTCGCGCGTACCGGCCACTGGAGCGATCTGCGTCTCCGGGTTAAGGCTGCCCGGCTTCAGGCGATAACGCTGCGTCAGCCAAGCTGCACAGGCGGCGCGGAACTCAGGTGTGCCGTTGAGGGGCGGGTAGCGGTTCCAAGTGGCATTGCCGCGGTCGATGATGTCGCGCACGAAGGCCGGCGGCTGGTGCTGCGGCTCGCCGACATGCATGGCAATAGGCGGATGATTGGCGCGCGGCGTGATGCCGGCCAGCAGGTCGGCGAGACGCTGGAATGGATAATCGTTAAGCAGTTCGAGGCGGGCGTTGTACATGCGAGTCCACAGGCAAAGCCGGCCCGCCCGGGAGGTCCGGCGAGCAGTACAAATCGAAAACAATCATATCGTCGGGACTCTTAAAGTACAACAAGAGGACCGCTATGCCCCATCATGTTGGGGGCGGCGTACGTCGTCTCACAAAATCGCCGAGTCGCGCCTTGGCCGTGAACAAAACCGGATCGCGAGCAGGTGTGCAAACGAAAAGGGCGCCCGTCCGGGGCGCCCTACACGTTGCGAACCATCGCGCCTCAGAACGGGTCCTTACCCTTCTGATGGCGGTCATACAGGTAACCGCCGCCGGCACCCGCTGCGCCGCCGAGCGCGGCACCGCCGAGCACGCTGCCGCCGGTGGCGCCGCCGATCAGCGCACCTGTGCCTGCGCCGACGCCGGCGCCGGTTAAGGTGCGCCGCTGCGTGGAATTCATGTTCTCGCAGCCGGCGGCTGTAAGGCCGAGGGCTGCCACAAGTCCGATCGTCGCTAGTTTCATTGTCCAAATCCCTGGTGTTGTTGTCCCGTTGCCGGGCCGTGCGGCCTCACCCTGGTTGTGACGTTGCCCTGGGAAACGAGCACCTGCGGCGCCAGTTCCGGCCGCCAAGGCTGTGCGGGCAGGGCTTGGCAGAAAGAAAAGGGCGGCCTTGCGGCCGCCTTTGAGTTTCGCGCTCAGGGAGAGGAAGCGCTTACTGCACCGTCTCGCCATGCAG
>DATAAP010000158.1:0-5142 GCA_036260035.1 Alphaproteobacteria bacterium
GAACCCTCCTGGGCGAATATCCGCGACAAGGTCGCGGTCGGCGATCTGGACGGCGCCCACATGCTTGCGGCGATGCCGCTAGCGGCGTCGCTCGGCTTGGGCGGCACACCACCGGTTCCGATGGTCGTGCCGGCGGTGCTCAATCTCGGCGGCAATGCGATCACAGTGTCTACCGCGCTGTGGGAGCAGATGGAGCAGGCTTCGCCCGACGCTGTACAGGCGCCGGCTCGTGCGCTGCGGCGCGTGGTGGAGCGGCGTCGCGCCATGGGCGCTCCGCCGCTCGTCTTCGCCGTGGTCTTCGCCTATTCCTCGCACAACTATCTGCTGCGTTTCTGGCTTGCCGAGGCCGGAATCGATCCGGAGCGCGACGTCCGCATCGTGTTCGTGCCGCCACCGCTGATGCCAGCCAATCTGAGTGCGCGCTATATCGACGGGTTCTGCGTGGGCGAGCCGTGGAACCAGCGCATTGTCGACTTGCGCGCTGGGCGCATCATCCTCTCGACGACGGAGATCTGGGCGGGCCATCCGGAGAAGGTGTTCGCAGTCACCGCCGCATGGGCAGAGCGGCATCCAAATACGTTGCGTGCCGTCGTCGCGGCGATCGTCGAAGCGGCACGCTGGATGGACGAGCCGGGCAATCGGCGCGAAGCGGCGCGCGTTCTGGCGCAACGCGACTACGTCAACGCGCCGGAGGAAATCATCGCCGCCGCGATGGCGGGGCAGCCGCGCTTCGAGCCCGACGGCCCCGTGCTCGATCGGCCCGACTACGTCGTCTTTCATCGCTATGCAGCCAATTTCCCTTGGCGCTCGCAGGCGGAATGGACTCTGGGCCAGATGCGGCGCTGCAGGCAGATCACGGATGCGGTCGATATCGCCGCACTCGCCGCACGCGTCTATCGCCCTGACATATACCGGGAAGTGGCGCGCGCGCTCGGCGCGCCGTGCCCGAACAACGATAGCAAGGTTGAAGGCGTCCACCGCGCAAGCTGGATCCTCGCTGAAGCGAGTCAGCCGATGGTGATGGGACCGGACGCGTTCTGCGACGGGCGCGCTTTCGATGCAAGAGACGTCGCAGCCTATATCGCCGCGCGCATCAACGATGCGGCAGACAAGACCACCAATGGCTCGATAGGGACGGAGCGCCGTGCCGACATCCATGCAGCACGGAGGCCATCATGACCGAGGGTTCAAAAGAAGGTTCACGCGCCCGCGCCAGAGCACGCCGTCTCAATCGCCGTCAGTTCATCGCTCAGGGCACCTCGCTGGCCGGAATAGCCGCGCTGTTCGCGGCGATCCGCAGTGCGTTTCCCGCCGGCGCCTTTGCCCAAAGCGCCGGTCCGGAGATCAAGAAGGCGATATTCGGGTACATAGCTCTGACCGATGCAGCGCCGCTGATCATCGCCAAGGAAAAGGGCTTCTTCGCCAAGCACGGACTGACTGAGATCGAAGTCGCGAAGCAGGCGTCCTGGGGTACGACGCGGGACAACATCGTGCTCGGCTCCGCCAACGGCGGCATCGACGGCGCGCACATTCTGACGCCGATGCCCTATCTGATCTCGATGGGCCGCGTCACGCAGAACAACCAGCCGACGCCGATGCACATCCTGGCCCGGCTGAATCTCGATGGACAGTGCATCTCTGTCGCCAGGTCGCTGATGCCTTTAGGCGGAAAGCTGGACGGCTCGCCGCTACGCGAGGAGTTCAAGAAGCAGGTCGCCGCCGGCAAGGAGGTGAAATGCGCGATGACCTTCCGCGGGGGCACCCACGACATGTGGATCCGCTACTGGCTGGCTGCGGCCGGCATCGATCCCGAGAGGGACGTGCAGACGATCGTCGTTCCGCCGCCGCAGATGGTGGCGAACATGAAGGTCGGCACGATGCAGGCTTTCTGCGTGGGCGAGCCGTGGAACGCGCAGCTCGTGAACCAAGGCATCGGCTACACGGCCCTGACGACCGGCGAGCTGTGGAACAAGCATCCGGAGAAGAGCTTCGCGGTTCGTGCAGATTGGACGGACAAGAACCCGAAGGCCGCGCTCGCGGCACTCATGGCGGTTCAGGAAGCGCAGATGTGGTGCGACAAGCCGCAGAACACGACGGAGATGTGCCAGATCATCGGCCGCCGCGCGTGGTTCAACGTGCCGGTCGACGATATACAGGGGCGCTCGCAGGGCACGATCGATTATGGCGACGGACGCAAGGTCCAGAACAGCCCGCACGTCATGAAGTATTGGCGGGACTTCGCCTCCTATCCGTTCCGGAGTCATGAGCTTTGGTTCCTCACGGAGAATATCCGCTGGGGCATTCTGCCGGGGGATACGGATATGAAGGCGGCCGTCAAGCAGGTGAACCGCGAAGACCTCTGGCGCGAGGCGGCGAAGGCCATCGGCGTGCCTGCAGCCGAAATCCCAGCCAGCACGTCCCGCGGCAAGGAAACGTTCTTCGATGGCAAGGTCTTCGATCCTGACAATCCGCAGACCTACCTCGCCAGCCTGTCGATCAAGAAGCTCGCCTGACTCCTGAGGTACCGAACATGAGCAATCCGGCCCCGAAACTCGTTCCGGCCGTCGCAGCGGCGCGCCCTTCAGCGCAGATCGTCGCGTTACCGCCGCCGAGCGCGATCGCTCTCTCGGCCCGGCTCGGCGGCCTCGCGCGGAAGGGCGGCGAGCAACTGCTGCCACCGCTTCTCGTTCTGGCGCTGGTGGTTGCGGTCTGGGAAATCCTGTGCAGCCAGCCCGGCGCCACGCTGCCGCCACCCAGCAAGGTGGTCGCGAACACGTGGGAGCTGATCTCCAATCCGTTCTTCGATCGCGGCGGCCTCGACAAGGGGCTGTTCTGGCATCTCCTCGCCAGCCTGCAGCGGGTCGCCATGGGCTATGCGCTGGCGAGTATCGCGGGCATCGCGCTCGGGGTGCTGATCGGGCAGAGCACCTGGGTGATGCGTGGGCTAGATCCGCTCTTCCAGGTGCTGCGGACGGTACCGCCGCTCGCCTGGCTGCCGCTCTCGCTCGCGGCGTTCCGGGACGGCCAGCCTTCGGCAATCTTTGTGATCTTCGTCACCGCGGTGTGGCCGATCATCATCAACACCGCCACCGGCGTGCGCAACATCCCGCAGGATTACACCAACGTGGCGCGGGTGATCCGGCTCTCCGGCCTCGAATATTTCTGGAAAATCACGCTTCCGGCGTCGGTACCGTACGTCTTCACTGGCCTGAAGATCGGCATCGGCTTGTCCTGGCTGGCGATCGTCGCGGCGGAAATGCTGATCGGTGGCGTTGGCATCGGCTTCTTCATCTGGGATGCGTGGAACAGCTCGAACATCGCCGACATCATCGTGGCGCTCGTCTATGTCAGCCTGGTCGGCTTCATGCTCGATCGCATCGTTACATTCGCGGGACGCCTTATCTCGCGCGGCACCGTCGAAAGCTGAGGGAGAACCCCATGAAGAGCGCCTATCTCAGCATTGAAGACGTCGGCGTGTCGTTCCAGCGGGGTGCTGCGAGCTCGGAGGTGCTGCGCGGCGTCTGGCTGCAGGTCGAGCGCGGCGAGTTCCTGTCAATCATCGGCCATTCGGGCTGTGGCAAGTCGACCCTGCTCAACATCGTCGCCGGCCTGCTGTCGTCGACAGTCGGCGAGGTCTTCCTCGATGGCGCCGTGGTCGATGCACCGGGGCCGGAACGCGCCGTCGTTTTCCAGAACCACTCGCTGCTACCGTGGCTGACGACGTACGAGAACGTCCGGCTCGCGGTTGACAAGGTCTGCCGCGCCACTAAGACCGCCGCCGAGCGACATGACTGGACGATGCACAATCTCGAACTCGTGCAGATGACGCAGGCGAAGGACAAGCGGCCCACCGAAATCTCCGGCGGCATGAAGCAGCGCGTCGGCATCGCGCGCGCCCTGGCGATGGAGCCGAAAGTGCTGCTGCTGGACGAGCCGTTCGGGGCACTCGACGCGCTCACCCGCGCTCATCTGCAGGACTCGCTAATGGAGATCCATGCCAAGCTGCGCAACACCGTGTTGATGATCACGCACGACGTCGACGAGGCCGTGCTGCTGTCCGACCGTATCGTGATGATGACCAACGGCCCGGCGGCGACGATCGGCGAGGTGCTCAATGTCGAGCTGCCGCGGCCGCGGCGCCGCCTCGAGCTCGTGTCGGATCCGCTCTACCTGCGCTGCCGCACGGCGGTGCTGGAGTTCCTTTATGCGCGGCACCGCCGGGCAGGTCTTCATGCCGCCTGAGGAAATGATGGAGCCGCGCAAGCCGCGCCTCGTCGTCGTCGGCAATGGCATGGCCGGCATGCGCGCAGTCGAGGAGCTGCTGAAGCTGGCGCCGGACCTCTACCAGATCACGGTGTTCGGCGACGAGCCGTGCGTGAACTACAACCGCATCCTGCTCTCGCCCGTGCTCGCCGGCGAAAAGAAGTTCGATGACATCGTCCTCAACGGACGCGAGTGGTACGACGCCAACGGCATCGTTCTTCATGCCGGTAAGGAAGTGGTCGAGATCGACCGCGTGCGGCGGCGCGTCGTCGCGGCCGACGGCACGGTCGCGCCCTATGACCGTCTGCTGCTGGCGACCGGATCGAGCCCGATCGTGCTGCCGATTCCTGGCGCGCAGCTGCCTGGAGTGCTGACGTTCCGCTCGATCGCCGATGTCGAGCGGATGTTCGCTGTCGCGCGGGAGACGTGCGAGGCGGTCGTTATCGGCGGCGGCTTGCTCGGGCTCGAGGCCGCGAACGGGCTGATGAAGCAGGGGCTCAAGGTGACCGTCATTCACCTGATGGAAACCCTGATGGAGCGCCAGCTCGATGCCACTGCGGGCCGCATGCTGCGAGTGAGTCTTGAGGCGCGAGGCATCTCATTCCGCATGCCGGCGCAGACCGAGGCGATCCTTGGCAGCGAGCGCGCCGCGGGCGTGCGGCTGAAGGGAGGCGAGGAAATACGCGCGCCGCTCGTGGTCATGGCCGTCGGCATCCGGCCTAACATCGCCCTTGCCAAGAAGGCCGGACTGCATTGCGAGCGCGGCGTCGTGGTCGGCGATACGATGCAGACCTATGATCCCGCGATCTACGCGGTCGGCGAATGCGTGCAGAACCGCGGCCAGACCTATGGCCTCGTAGCCCCGCTCTTCGACCAGGC
>DATAAP010000159.1:0-7362 GCA_036260035.1 Alphaproteobacteria bacterium
GGTAGGCATGGACATTGGCGAAGGCCTTGTCGATTGGATGGGTCCAGTCCGCATAGAACAGCGCGGGCGCTGCGGCGCAGTCGGCGAGGCTAAAGCCGATGCCGGCGGCCCATTCACGCCCGGCCATCGCGTTGTCGAGCCAGCGATAGGCCGTGTCGAGCATGGTCCGCGCCTCCGCAACGCCTTGGCGGTCGCGGCTCTCCGCCGCGCGGATCACGTCGAAGACGATCTTCTGCTGCGGCGTATTGATGTAGATGTCGAAGAACCGGTCCATCATGCGCACGTCGAGGGCCGTGGCCGCGTCCTGCGGGATCAGCCGCACCGGCCCGGGATGATGAATCCCGAGATGCTCGATGATGATGCTCGACTCCAACACCGTGCGGCCGTCGTCGACCAGCACGGGAAACCGCTTGAGCGGCCACAGCGCCTCGAGCTCCGCCATGACCTTTGCGTCGTCAGCGTCGAGCATGCGGAAGGTGAACGGAGTTGCGTTCTCGTACAGTGCGATCAGCACCTTCTGGCAGTAGGACGAGAACGGATGCGCGTAGAGCTCCAGCATCGTCACCTCACTGCGCGCGGTCGCGACGGTAATGAAGGATCACCGCACCTGTATCGAGCCGCTTTGATTCGATTAGGCTCAGCGCGAGCCGCGGTCGGCCATCGGCGAACAGCCGCTTGCCGTCGCCGAACAGCTCGGGCGTCACCATCAACCGGTATTCATCGATTACGTCGAGCGCCACCAAGCTGTTGGCGAGACCCGCGCCACCGAAGGAATAGAGATCGCCCTTCACGCTGGTCTTGAGCTTTGCGACTGCCCCGGCGATGTCGTCCTTCACCAGAGTGCCGTTCCAACCGGGATCGCCAGAGAGTGTGCGCGAGAACACCGTCTTAGGTAGGCGATTCATCGTGCTTGCGTAGCTGATGCCCGCGGCGGGGCTCGACGGATCGGTTTCCGCGGCACTCCAGAAGCCCTTATTGAACAGGAAATTGGTGCGGCCATAGAGCAGGTGCCCAGCGCGCTCGAGCGCGTAGCCCGACCAGTGCCGCTCCAGATCGCCGGACCAGGCGGGCGGCACGAACTCGCCGTTCGGCCGTTCGATATAGCCGTCCAGACTCATGAACATCGACAGCACCAGCTTCGTCATGACACGCTCCAAACTGATTGCATTTCACAACTAGTTGTCTTTTACGCGTTCTGATCCTATTTTGCAAGCGGTTTCTGCCGGAGGCTTTCGGTGAAGGATGCGCATCGTTCGGGCTGCCCCATCAATCTGACCTTGGAGGTGCTGGGCGACCGCTGGAGCCTGATCGTCATCCGCGACGTGATGTTCGGCAACCGGCGGCATTTCCGCGAGCTGCTCAGCAACTCAGAGGAAGGCATCGCCTCCAACATCCTGGCCGACCGGCTCAAGCGCCTGGTGGAGGCAGGGCTGCTATCCAGACGCGGCGATCCCAGCCATAGCCAGAAGGCGATCTACAGCCTCACGGAGCCCGCCATCCAGCTCGTGCCACTGCTGGCGCATATGGGCGCCTGGGGCCGCCGCTACACGCCGGTTTCCGAGGAGCTGTCGATTCGCGCGCAGCTGCTCGAAGAAGGCGGTCCTGCGCTGTGGGAGGGATTCATGGCGGAGCTGCGCGCGATCCATCTCGGCGCGCCGAAGCCGCGTCGCTCAGTGCTTGCCGAGCTGCAAGCGGCGTACGAGGCCGTTGTCGCGCGGAAGCGCACGCGCAAACGCTGAGCGTATCTAGCCTGCGAAGACGCCAGCCGCCCAGGCCGTGAAATCCGCCGTATCGCGCTTGCCGCCGATCGCTTTCGCCAGCTCGAGTCCAAGCACGGGGCCGAACTTGAAGCCGTGGCCCGAGAAGCCGCTCATGATCCACGCGGCCGAACCGAGCCGCTCGATGATGAATTGCTCCTTCGGCTCGACGTCGTAGAAGCAGGTCTTCGCCTCGGCGAGGTGGTAACGATCGAAATCGCGCAGGCGATGTGCGCATAGATCCATGATCGCCCGCGATTCGGCCGCGCCGGGGACGCGGTCCTTGTCGGGATCGCCGACGAGCGTGAAGCCGTGATTGCCGACCTTCAGCCCGGTGCCGTCGCGCGGCGGCACGAGGTAGAAGCCGGCCGTCGGATCGATATCGAGGATCATCGGGTGGAGCTTCCATGCCGCCGCGAGATCGGACGGCGGCTCCACATAGACGATCACCTGCCGCGACGGCGTCACGCGCTGCGCGATCGATGGCACCAGGTGCCTCGCCCACGGGCCGGCGGCGACGATCAGCAGATCGGCGTCGACTATCGTGCCGCCTTCGAGCGTGACACGTGCGCGCACCGGATCGATCTCGCGTACGGGCGTCTTCGCGACGACCGGGGCGCCCTTCCCGTCTAGCCAGTGCGCCAGCGATGCGACAATGCGGTCTGCGAACAGCGTGCCGCCCGTCTCGAGATGCAGCGCGAAGCGCACGTTGCGCTCGTCAACGAGCGGAAACTCCTTTGCGACCTCCGCAGCCGAAAGCCGGCGGAATGCGATTCCCTCAGCCTCCAGGGTCGCAGCACTGTCCTCGCCCCAGCTGCCCGTACTCGTCTCCAGCACCAGCGTGCCCGACGCGGCGTAGTGGCGCGCGCCGACATCGCGCCAAACCTGCTCCCACACGTCGTAGGCCTGAGTGACCATGCGCGTGTAGCCGCGGTCGGCGCCATAGGCATGGCGGATCAGGCGGTGCTGGTCGACCGAGGAGCCGAGCGGGTTCGGGACGACAGCCTGCTCATAGACGGTGACGCGATGTCCCGCGCGCGTCAGCGCCCAGGCGGCAGACAACCCCATGATGCCAGCACCAACGACGGTGATCTTCATGCGGCGAGCAGCTCCGGCAATCTGCGCATGTCATTGAACACGGCATCGGCCCCAGCCTCGCGAAGCCGCGCGCCATGATCGGTCCCGCAATGGCTGCCGCCGGTGAAGCCGAGCACGCGCATCTTCGCCGCGCGCGCGGCCGCGACGCCGGCGAGGCTGTCCTCGACAACGACGCAGCCGCGCGGGTCGACGCGCATTCGCTCTGCTGCATAGAGAAACAGATCCGGCGCCGGCTTGCCGTTCTTCACCATGGTCGCGCTGAAGACATGCGGATCGAAATGCGGCCACAGGCCGGTGAGCGCAAGTGTGTGACGCAGGCGCTCGGGCTGGCTGCTCGATGCGACGCAGGCCTGCATGCCGAGCGTCGGCAGCATTTCGGCAACACCGTCGATCGCTGCGAGCTCGGCGGTGAAGGCGGCGTGCAGCCGCTGCTGCAGCACCGCGGCGAAGCCCTCGGGCAGCTTGCGGCCGTGTGCGCGCTCGATCCGCTCGAACATCATGCGGCTGGATACGCCGACGAAGTGCTCCTGGATGAAGGCGGCCGTGGTCGGGAAGCCGATCTCGCTCAGGCATTCGGCGTCGACCCGGCACGCGATCAGCTCGCTGTCGATCAGCACGCCGTCGCAATCGAAGATGACGAGGGAGGGTCTCATGCCGCGCTCGATCGCATCAGCCCCGCAGCACTTCGGAGTGCGGCCCGTACTCGGCATTGGTGCCGAGCATGGTCTCGAAGACAAGGATCGCCGCGGCGAGGTCTTCGATCGCAGTGCCGACAGACTTGAACAGCGTGATCTGGTTGTGGAAGCGCCGGCCGGCGACGCGGCCCTGCGTCAGCTCGGCGAGCTCGCCGGCGATGGATTCGCGCGTGAGGACGCCGTTCCGGATCGGCTGGACGATGTCGCCCGCCTCCTTCAGCGTACCGGCGTAGGTGTCGACGAAGACGCGCGCCTTGTCGATCGCGGCATCATCCGCCTCGCGCATCTCCGGCGTGAAGCCGCCGACCAGATCGACATGCTGGCCTTCCCCCAGCCATTCGCCGCGGATCAGCGGCTCCTTCGAGAGCGTGGCGCAGGAGATGATGTCGGCGCCGCGCACGGCGCCTTCGAGATCGGTGGTGGCGCTCACGCGCATGCGGCGGCTCGTCAAGTTGCGCGCGAGCCGCTCCGCCTTCTGCGGCGTGCGGCCCCAGATCAGCACCTCCTTGATCGGCCGCACCTGCGCATGCGCCAGCACAAGATGCGGTGCCAGCGCTCCGGTGCCGACCATCAGCAGCCGCGAAGCGTCCGCCCTCGCCAGATATTTCGCGGCCAGGGCCGAAGCGCAAGCCGTGCGCCGCAAGGTGAGCATGCGCCCATCTATCATCGCCAGCGGCTCGCCCGTGCGGGCCGAGAGCAGCGCATAGGCACCCATCACGGAGGGCAGGCTCTTCTCGGCGTTGCTCGGAAAAACGGTGACGATCTTGACTCCCATGTAGCGGCCGACCTGCCAAGCCGGCATCAGCAGCAGGGTGGCGTCCGGCCGCCCGGGCACGACGACCGTGTGATGGTGCCGGGTCGGAACTTCCGCGCCGGCCCGGAACATCTGGCGGAGCTGCTCGACCAGCGCCTCGGTTTCGAGTGCTGCCTCAACCTCGCTGGCATTCATCACGCGCATGCGATGGCGCCTAGAGCGATGGCCAAGCGGCCGGTGCGGGGGCAGGCAGGTTCGCGGGCTTGGCGGCATCGAGCGCCGGCGGCCGCGGCCGGGCGGCATCGAGCTGCGCCTGCAGGGCATCGCGCTCGCGCTGGAGCGCATCGGCGCGGCGAGTTGCCTGGCGGGCGCGGGCGCGCACCGTGCGGCCGCTCCACCATGCGACGATGGCACCCAAGAAAAAGCCGATCGCCAGCGCGCAGACCAGGCCGAAATAGAGCGGCATCGCGACCTTGCCCAAGAGCGGCCACAGGTCGATCTCCACCACCTCGCGGTTGGCGACAGCGAAGAAACCGGCGACGAAGAGCAACGCGAGGACGATGATCCAGAACAGGAATTTCATGCGAGCCTATTCGCGGCGGGCGCGTTGAGCAGCACTCTCCGGACGCGGCCCGGCGCCCACGCGACCGGCATAGTCACAGAAAGACGGAACGCCGCGCAAGCGAGCGGCGAAGGCCTACTTCTTTCCGTTGAGCTTTTCGCGCAACTCTTTGCCGGTCTTGAAAAACGGGATGAATTTCTCGGCGACGTCGACCGCCGCACCCGTGCGCGGATTGCGGCCGGTCCGCGCCCCCCTGCGCTTCACCGAAAACGCCCCGAAGCCGCGCAGCTCGACACGATCGCCGCGCGACAACGCCCCGGCGATCTCGTCGAAAATCGTGGACACGATGCGTTCGACGTCGCGCTGATACAGATGCGGGTTGAGCTCAGCCAGCCGGAGGATCAATTCGGATTTGGTCATCAGGACCGCCCACCCCAGACTTTATTGTCGCTCGTCCGCCGCGTTCCGGTAGCGGCCTCGCGCCCCTATTGGGCACGCAAGTCAGGGTGCCAGACGGCTACCAGCCCGTCAAGTTTAAGTCTCTCAGACAGATAGGTTTTTCCCGTGATCCGGGCGAGCGTCTCGCCCATCCAGCCCGACCAGTCCTCGTCCTCGCGCGTGATGCGCAGCTCGCGCACTGGCAGTGCCTTGGAAATGCCCTTGGCCTCGCTCAGCCAAGCGCGCGCCTCGTCCTCGCCGCCGATCGCATCGACCAGCCCGAGGGCCTTGGCCTGGCGGCCCGTGTAGACCCGCCCGTCGGCCAGCTCCAGGGTCCGGCCACGGTCAAGCTTGCGGCGCTCTGCGACCATGTCCACGAACATGCCGTACATGTCCTCGACGAGCTGGCGGGTGACTTCCCGGCCGCGATCCGTCAACGGCTCCAGCGGCGACGGCACAGCCTTGTAGGGGCCGCTTTTGAGGGCCTCAGTCTTGACCCCCATCTTCTCCAGCAGGCCGGTCACGTCCACGGTCTGCATGATGACGCCAATCGAGCCGGTGACCGTGCCCTCACGGGCGAAGATCTGTTCCGCCGCCAGCGCGGCCATGTAGCCGCCCGAGGCAGCCAGCTCCCCCAACACCGCCACGACCGGCTTCTTCTGCCCAAGCTCACGCAGCTCGCGGAACAGCGATTCGCCGCCGACCACAGTGCCGCCAGGACTGTCGATGCGCACGATCACCGCCCTGACATTCGCATCCTCGGCGGCAGCGACGATGGCCCGCGTGCGGTCTGGATCGTCGGTAATGATTCCGCTGACCGAGAGCCGCGCGACATGCCTTTCGCCGAACAGCTTGGCGCGGCCCACACCGGCGGCGACGATGCCGACCAGCGCGATCACGGCGAGCGTGCGCCACACGGTGATCTGGCGCCGCAATCGGCGGCGGTCGACAAGGAGATCGGGATCGATGGGCATGAGAACACCCTGAAAAACCGTAGGGGCGGGTTTGAACCCGCCCCTACATCACGAACCGAAGACTGCGAGTCAAGCCGGCGTCAGCCGCCCTGCTTCTCCGACTGCTTCTTGAGTGCCGCCCCAAGGATGTCGCCAAGCGAGGCGCCGGAGTCGGACGAGCCGTATTGGGCCATCGCCTCCTTCTCCTCGTCGACTTCCTTGGCCTTGATCGACAGCACGATCTTGCGCGTCGAGCGGTCGAGCTGTGTGATCTTCGCATCGACCTTCTCGCCGACGGCGAAGCGGTCAGGGCGCTGCTCGCTGCGGTCGCGCGACAGGTCCGACTTGCGGATGTAGCCGGACACGCCTTCCTGCAGCGTGACCTCGATGCCGCCGTCGTCAACCTTGCTGACCGTGCCGGTGACGACCATGCCCTTGTTGAGCTTTGCCATCGCCGATTCGAACGGATCGGAGGCGAGCTGCTTGATGCCGAGCGAGATGCGCTCCTTGTCGACGTCGACGTCGAGCACCTTCACCTTCACGCGATCGCCCTTCTTGTAGTCCTTGATCGCGTCCTCGCCAGGCTTGTTCCAGTCGATATCCGACAGATGGACCATGCCGTCGATGTCGCCGGGCAGGCCGACGAACAAGCCGAACTCGGTGATGTTCTTGACCTCGCCCTCGAGCTCCGTGCCGGCCGCGAACTTGTCGCGGAAGGCTTCCCACGGGTTCGCCATGGTCTGCTTGAGGCCGAGCGAGATGCGGCGCTTCTGCGCGTCGACGTCCAGCACCATCACCTCGACCTCCTGGCTGGTCGAGACGATCTTGCCCGGATGCACGTTCTTCTTCGTCCAGCTCATCTCGGACACGTGCACGAGGCCCTCGATCCCCGGCTCCAGCTCGACGAACGCACCGTAGTCGGTGATGTTGGTCACGCGGCCCTTGAACTTGGCTCCGACGGGATACTTTGCGGCGACGCCTTCCCACGGATCCGCCTCGAGCTGCTTCATGCCGAGCGAGATGCGTTGCGTCTCCGGATTGAAGCGGATGACCTGCACCTTGACGTGCTGACCGATCTGCAGCGCCTCGGACGGATGGTTGATGC
>DATAAP010000160.1:0-2918 GCA_036260035.1 Alphaproteobacteria bacterium
CAGAGCGTGACCTCGTCGGCCGTGGTCTCGATCGCCTTCTGATAAGATGGGGGCAGCGAGTCCCACGCCTTCTGATTGATGTAGGCCGTGCCCATGCCGGTGCCTTCCCACCAGCCCGGGTAGTAGTAATACGGCGCCACCTTGTGGAAGCCGAGCCTCTCGTCGTCGTAGGGGCCGACCCATTCGGCCGCATCGATCGTGCCCTTCTCCAGCGCCGGATAAATCTCGCCGCCGGGAATCTGCTGGGCGACAACGCCGAGCTTGCCCAGGATCTGCCCGGCAAAGCCGCCGACGCGGAACTTCAGGCCCTTGAGGTCATCAACGGTCTTGATCTCCTTGCGGAACCAGCCGCCCATCTGTGCGCCGGTCTGGCCGGCAGGGAACTGGACGACGTTGTAGTCCTTGAAGAACTCCCGGAACAGCTCGATGCCGCCGCCCTGGTACATCCACGCCATCTGCTGGCGCGTATTGAGCCCGAACGGCACCGTCGTTTCGAAAGCGAAGGTCGGGTCCTTGCCGACGTAGTAGTAGCTTGCGGTGTGCCCGCACTCGACCGTGTTCGCCTGCACCGCATCCAGGACCTGCAGACCCGGAACGATCTCGCCCGCCGCGAAGACGCGGATCTGGAATTTATCGTCCGTGGCCGCGGCGACCTTCTTCGCGATCAGCTCGGCGGTGCCGAAGATGGTGTCGAGGCTTTTCGGAAAGCTCGATGCGCACCGCCATTTGATCTCCGGCTGCGATTGCGCGATCGCGGGGGCTGCGACAGCCGTAGCGGCGGCACCGACGCCGGCGCTGGTCAGGAACTGACGACGTTTCATCTCAAAATTTCTCCAGAATAGACCGATTACTTAACGCGCAGCGCGTCAGATTGGCCCATCCGGCGCGCAGAGCGGCAAGAGCTTCGCCGCCACGCCGTGGTTAAAGCCCACGCTGCGGCTGAGCAATCGCCCGCGCCGCACGGCTGATATTCAGATTTCGAGCAGCTTCCAGCCTTCGCGCGTCAGAGCTTCAAGCGGCTTGAAGCGCGCCTTGTACGACATCTTCCGGCTGTTCTCGATCCAATAGCCGAGATACACGTGGTCGAGCCCGCGCTCGCGCGCGATGTCGACGAGGCGGAGGATGAGGTGACTGCCGAGGCTGCGCTTTGGCTGCGCCGGATCGAAGAAGCTGTAGACAGCGGAGAGTCCTTTGAGCATGCGGTCCGCCAGGCAAGCGGCCACCAGTTTGCCGCTATCGTCGCGCAGCTCGACCACCATGCTGTCCATCGCGCCGACTTCGACCATCGTCTGGTAGTCGGCCATGCTCATGCGCGCCATCTCGCCGTCGCTATGGCGCGCCTGCTGGTAGCGGCAGAACAGCCCATATTGCTCCGCGGTCGCGCGCGCGGGCGCCTCGACAGTCCTCAGATCAGCGTTCGCCGATTTGATCCGGCGCCAACAGCGCTCGTCGCGAAACTCCGCCACGGGAATGCGGACCGGCACGCAGGCATTGCACCCAGGGCACGCCGGCCGATAGGCGAAGCCGAGGCTCCGCCGGAATCCGGCCTCGGACAGCAATTCGTAGCTGAACGCGGCATTGGGGCCGCACAGATCGGCGAAGATGCGGCGTTCGATGCGGCCGTCGATATACGGGCAGGGCGCTGGCGCCGAGTAGTAGAACCGCGCGGATTGGGTCGGCAGGGTCATCGCCCGGCTCCCTGGCGGCGCACCACGATCGTTCCTGACATCCAGTCATGCAGGGTCCGGCGCTGCGCGTTGAAGAACACGAAGAGCAGCAGGAGCCCGGTGAGCATCAGGGTAACGTAGAACAGCATCACCTGCAGTCCGGCTTGAAGATAGTCGGGCCTGTCGCCATTCACCGAGGTCACGCGCAGGTCCATGACGCGCTGGCCGAGCGTCGCCGCATGCCGGCCGCCGACGAGGAAGATGTGATAGGCGATGGGAATGAGGCCGAACAGCGCGATCAGCGGCCCGGTCAGCAGGCCGAGCGACAGGATCGTGGCCGGAATGAGCAGCACGATCCCGAGCAGTAGGGCCGCGGCGCCGATCACGACCAAGTCGATCAGATAGGCAAGGACGCGCCGCCATAGGACGCCTTCGAGCATGTCCGGCGTGACCGTGGCCGCGGCCCGAACCAGAGGCAAGGTCGCGATCGGATTCGGCGCGCGCTGGTTCAAATCGGGTCAAGTCCCTTACTTTGTCGCCAATGAAGCGTAGGGCACCCGTCGTTGGCCTGCAAGCCGCAGCCGCCGCAGCGAAAGAGGTAGAGGCGCCGCGTGCGGCGTGTCGCGCAGCCTCAGTTGGCGCTGACCTGCGGCTGCTCGCGCAGTAGGACGATGCTGATGCGGCGGTTGCGCGGGTCCGCCGGGTTTTCCGAAAAGAGCGGTTCCTGGTCGGCCTTGCCGACGACGCGGCTGATGCGGGTCCCGGATAAGCCGGCATCGATGAGGCCGCGACGGCTGGAATTGGCGCGATCGGTCGACAGCTCCCAATTGTCGTAGGCTCGGCCGCCGGACGCGTAGGGTGTCGCGTCGGTGTGCCCGGTCACCGCGATCTTGTTGGGCATGCGCTGGACGACCTTGGAGACCATGCTCAGCAGCTGCTTCGTATGTTCGAATGGCACGGGCGAGCCGAGCGGGAACATCGCGAGGCGGCCCTGATCGACGATCTGGATGCGCATTCCTTCCGGCGTCCGGTCGATAATTAGGTTCTGCGCAAGCTGGCGCAGCTCGGGCACATCCTGTATTGCCTGACGCAGATCGTGCTCCGCCTTGGCGAACTCTTCTTCCTCTCGTTTGGCGAGCGCCTTCTTGACGTCTTCCTCGGTGACTTCGCGCTTTGCGTTCTGGCTTGGCGGAGGCTGCCTTTCGTCGTCGGTCTCGCCGTCGCGCTCTTGCTTCTCAGCCTTGCGGTCTT
>DATAAP010000161.1:0-3633 GCA_036260035.1 Alphaproteobacteria bacterium
GCCGTCCCGGCGACCTGGTGCCGCGCTGCAAGGTGCTCGATCGCCATGTGCTGTTTACTGGCATCGTGAAGCCGGCGATCGGCGAGCGGCTGACCGCGATCATCATCGGCACCAGCGGCGTGCGGCGCGCGGTGCATGTCCCTGTCCTCCTCCGCGAAATCCCGGCCCGCGAGGGCCTCGCCACGTTCGCAGTCCTGCTGGACAAGGCGAGTCTTGGCGGCACGCTGGTCCTGCTCGGCGAAAACGGCCTTGCCTGCCGCCAGATCGTCGATGCGATGCCTTCGGTCTCGACGCTCGACTGGCTGCTCGGCGGCGCGCGCGGCGCGGCACCGCTGCGGCGCTATCTGCTCGACTGCCTAGCGAAGCTCGCCGGCGAGGACGCGCATGCCGCCTCGCTGCTGCGCGAGCTGCAGGTGCTCAGTCCGGAGCGCGGTTGCGTGGTCAATCGCAACACCCCCGTCTCCGCCGGCGCCGACCTCATGCTGGCAACGAGCGCCGGGCTGTTCATCTCGGGATGGCTGCGCGATCCGCATGGCGTGGCCGATGCGCTCGAAATCCAGCAAGCCGATCGCACGCATGCGGTGGCACTCGAACGGCTGCTGCGGTTCCCGCATCGCGAGGCCGACCTGCGCCGGACTGCGGCGCCGAGCGACATTTATAGCGGCTTCGCTGCCTTCGTTCCGGCGGCGGATCGCAAGGATGCGTCCTGCCGGCTGACGCTCCGCCTGCGCTCGGGCGAGAAGGTCGCTATCGCCGAAGGGCCGACCTTCCTTGCGCCGGAAGCGGCGGTGCCGGCTCTCATCGCCGCAATTCCAGCGGAGGCGGTCGCACCCGAAGCGGCCGCGGCCTGCATCGAACCCGCGCTCAACGCCCTGCGCGGCGAGCGCCCGGGCGACGAGCCGAGTGTTGCCGAGATCGGCACCATGCCGGCCCAACCCGCCGCGTCGCTCATCGTGCCGCTCACCAAAACGGCCGATCTGCTCCGCTGTCGGATGGGGTTGTTCGCGACCGATCCGGCGATGAAGGATGTCGAGATCATCCATGTGCTCGCCCGCGCGCAACAGCGCGCTGGCGGCGAATATCTGCTGCGCGCGCTGCACGCTGCTTATGGCGTGCCGACTCGGCTGGTCGTCGTTGACGATGCCTCCGCCGGCGGCGCCGGACTCAACGCGGCCGCGCGCACCGCGCGCGCACCTCTGCTCGCGGTTCTCGGAGCGGATGTCGTTCCGGAACATATTGGCTGGCTGCATCATCTGATGAAGTTCATGGACGCGCACCCGCGCTGCGGCGTCGCGGGCCCGCGACTGATGCGCGAGGATTGCTCGCTGGCGTCAGCCGGCTTGGATTTCGCGACCGATGCCGAGGGCCGCTGGGATGCAGGGCCGCTGCTGCGCGGCTTCCCCTGCGATTTCCCTGTCGCGTCCACCGCCGCTCGCGTGGGCGCGCTCGCCTTGGGCTGCATCGTCATGCGGCGTTCGGTGTTCGAAATGGTCGGCGGCTTCGCGGACGACTATCTCGACTCTCTGCGCCAGGCCGCCGATCTGGGCGCCCGTGTGAGCGCGCATGGCTTCGAGGTCTGGCGCACGGCGACGCCGGCCCTGTTCGACTTCACGACGGAACGCACATCGCCTCTCGTGGCGGAAATCGACCGTCGCCTGCTCGAACAGCGCTGGCGCAGCCTGGCGGCTGAGCGGCCGGCACAGGCAGAGAAACCGCAAGCAGAACCCAAGACCCGCGCCCGCACCCGGCGGCGCCGGAGGGCCGCATGAGCCGCATCCTCTATGTCTGCCACAGCCATCCGGAGCTCGTGCCGGGCGGCACCGAGCTTTTCGCGCATGACTTGTTCCGCGCTGTGCGCGACCAGGGCAAGGCGGAGGCGATGTTCCTCGGCTGCGTCAGCCGCCTGCATCGGCCGACGCGGCCGGAAGTCGGCTTCCAGACCATCGGCCGGTCGAAGGACGAGCTGCTGTTGTGGGTCGGCGGCTTCGACCGTTTCATGCTCGGCCACACCGAAACCGCGCCTTTCGTGCAGTCGCTGACCGAACTCCTGACGGCGTTCCGGCCCGATGTCGTGCACTTCCATCACTTCGCCTTGATCGGGCTGGAAGCGCTCGCGCTGACGCGCCGCGTCCTGCCGCAGACGCGCATTGTCGCGACCCTGCACGACTACCACCCGATCTGCGCCAACGATGGCCTGATGGTGACAACCGCGGGCGTGCTGTGCGACCGCGCCAGCCCCGATGCGTGTCATGCCTGCCTGCCAGACATGGCGCAGCACCGCTTCGCGACGCGCGGTCTACATGTGCGCAACATGCTGCAGCTCGTCGACCGCTTCATTGCGCCGAGTCGGTTCCTGAAGGAACGTTTCGTCGCCTGGGGCATCGCCGCCGACCGCATCGACGTTATCGCCAACGGGCTTCCCGAGATGGCTGCGGCCCCCGCCGCCAAGCGGCCGCGGCAGACCTTCGGGGTGTTTGGCAGCGTCGCGCCGCACAAAGGCGCCGTGCTGGCACTTTCGGCTATCGGTCGTCTCGCGGAGAGGCTGCCGGGCGTCAGCTTGCGCGTGCATGGTGGGCTCAACTTTCCGGATGAGGCGTTCCGCCGCAACTTCGAGACGACGCTCTGCGAGGCCGGCGATGCCGCCGTGCATTGCGGCCCCTACCGGCGCGACGAGTTGCCCGCGCTGATGGCCGAGATCGACTGGATCGTGGTGCCTTCGACGTGGTGGGAGAACGCGCCGCTCGTGATCCTCGAAGCCTTCCGCCACAAGCGCCCGGTCATCTGCAGCGGCATCGGCGGCATGGCTGAGCTCGTTGCCGACGGCGTCAGCGGCCTGCACTTCCGTACTGGCGATCTCGGCGCGCTGGTCCGCACCATGCGGCGCGCGGTCGAGGAAGACGGCCTGTGGGACCGCCTCGTCGGCGGCATCCCGGACGTGCCGACCATGACCGAAACCGTCAAACAGCACATGGGTCTCTACAGCGACCTGCTTCAGCGCCGGGAGGCGCGCTCCGCATGACCCGGCGCTCACGTCCCGCCGCCGCCGACCGCCAGCCGCGCGCAGTCGAGGCTTCGGCGACGGGCTCGCTGGCCATCCTGCTCGATCGCGACGCGATGCTCGTCGTCGGCTCGTGCCCTGCTGCGCCGCCCGCCAGCGCCGATGCGACGTTCGGCACGTCTGTGACGGGCGCCTGGCGTGCGATGTCGTGGTCGCGACCGGGCGACAACACGCATCATTTCATCGGGATTCTGTGGGCCGAGAACATCGTGCGCACGCACACGATGGGTACGACCTTGCGGAGCGGCGGAGACGAGATCTTCGCGCTGCCCGAGTTCGTACGCATCGAGGTCGACATTGCCCCGCTGTTGCCGCAGCTCAAGGAAGCCGGCACCGATCTCGCCGCCGTCTTCGATTTCCTGCGTCGAACGCTGCTGTCGCCGCCGGCCGGCGAAGCGTCCGGGCGCACGCGACGCTTCCTGTTCGGCTTCCTCAATGCGATTTCGTCGCATGACGGGTTCATCGAAATCCTTGGCCGGCCGGAGGGCGCCGGGCTCATGCTGCAGGGCTGGTCGGTCCATCTTCACTCTGGACCGGCGGATATCATCGTCGTCGGCCCGGGGTTCGACTTCGAG
>DATAAP010000162.1:0-3637 GCA_036260035.1 Alphaproteobacteria bacterium
CGCGGCACGGCCGTTGATCGCATCGCGCGTCAGGCGAGGCTGGATGGCGTAGCCGCCGTTGACCAGCCGCGCGGTCATCACCGCCAGCTGCAGCGGCGTCGTTGTGATGTAGCCCTGACCGATGCCGTTGACGAGCGATTCGCCCTGCGCCCAGGGTTGGCCCAGCGTCGCGCGCTTCCAGGCGCGGGTCGGAATCAGGCCCGACTTCTCGTTGGGCAGGTCAATGCCGACCGTCTGGCCGAGGCCGAAGCGCCTGGATACTTCAGCGATCTTGTCGATGCCGACGCGGCGCGCCAGCTCGTAGAAATAGACGTCGCAAGAGTACTTGATGCCGTCCATCAGGTCGACCGGGCCGTGGCCGCCCTTCTTCCAGCAGTGAAACCTGGCGTCGCCGAGCTCGACCCAGCCACGGCAGCCGACGCGCTGCTCGGGCGAGATCACGCCGGCCTCCAGGGCCGCAATCGCCGTCATCATCTTGAAGGTGGAGCCCGGCGCGAACGTGCCGGACACGGCCTTGTTGTTCAGCGGATGCCGGTGGTCGGCGACCAGCGTGCGCCACAACCCAGCGGGAATGCCCTTGCTGAACTCGTTGGGGTCGTAGCTAGGCGTCGAGGCCAGCGCCAGGATCTCGCCGTTATGGACGTCCATCAGGACGGCAGCACCGCTTTCCTCCTGCGCGAGCCGCTCGCTCAGCTTGCGCTGCAGGTGCAGGTCGATCGTCAGGACGATGTCGTTGCCGGGCACGCCTTCCGCGCGCGACAGCTCGCGGATCGGCCGGCCGGCGGCGTTGACCTCGAGCTGCGTGGTACCCGCCTTGCCGCGCATGGCGAGGTCATAGATGCGCTCGATGCCGTTGCGGCCGATGCGGAAATCAGGCAGCTCCAGCAGCGGGTCGCCGGTCAGGTCGGCCTCGGAAGGCGGCGCCACATAGCCGACCAGGTGCGCCAGCTCCGCACCGAACGGGTAATAGCGGCTGGAGCCGGAATCGATCAACACGCCGGGCAGGTCCTGCGCGTTCACGGCGATGCGCGCCACGTCGTCCCAGCTTAGATTGTCCCGAATGGTGATCGGCAGGAAGCGGCGCTTGCGCGCGACCTCGCGTAGGATGCGCCGCCGCTCGCCCTCGCTCAGGTTCAGGATGTTGGAGATCACATCGAGCGTCGCCGGCACGCTGCCGGTCTGCTCGGGAACCACGACAGCGCGGTAGTTGAGCTGGTTGACGGCGAGCACCTCGCCGTCGCGCGCCAGCACGCGGCCGCGCGGCGGAGCGAGCAGGCGCAGGCTGATGCGGTTCTCGTCGGCGAGGACCTTGTACTTCTCGCTCTCGATGACCTGCAGGTAGTACATGCGCGCCGCCAGCAGGCTGAACAGCCCGACCTGTCCGCCGAGCAGCAGGGCCGTGCGGCGGTTGAACAGCTTGGTGCGCGGGTTCTCGCGCTTCAACGACATCGCCGCTACACCGAGGCGAGCAGTGCGCGCTGGGCGCGGCCCAGCAGCCACGCGACGGCGGGATAGAACCCGATCGTCAGCACGAGGCGCAACGCGAAGAGCGACAGCTCCGGCAGCGCGCCGGTGGCGAGGAAGGCGACGATCGCCGCGACGAGATGCGCGGCCGGCGCGATCAGCGCAAACGCCCACCACACGACCCCGAACGGCGCACCTCGGAAGATCTTGTGCTGCGTGATGATGGCGGTGTGGACCAGCACGAGCACCAGAGGATGCACACCAAGTGGCGCCCCCGACAGCACGTCGCCGAGCAGGCCGATGACGAAGACGGTCCACAGCCGCATCAGGTCCGGCCGATGGACGGTCCAGTAGAACACCGCGATCAGGACGATGTCCGGCGCCAGCACCGACGCGGCCGGCAGACGCACGGGCACGACGCTGAAGACGGTCAGCAGCAGAGTCAGTGCGACGGGAACCGACTGCCTTACGGAGATGTCGATGCGCTGGAGCGTGGATGGCTTCATCGCTGCCCTCGGCGCTGCGCCGGCGGCGGTGCCGAAACCGGCAAGGTGCCGCCGAGCCCATATTCGACCAGGCGCACATGCTCGAGCCGATCGAGATCGACGAAGGGCTGCACGCGCACGCCGCCCTCGCCCGCAGCGACCACGACGCCAATGGGAAGGCCGGCGGGGAACACGCCGCCATGGCCCGATGTGGTCACGCGCTCGCCGATCTGCGGCTTCGCGGTGGGCGGCAGGAACAGCAGTTTCGGGCGCTCGGAATTGTCGCCCGCGAGCACGGCGCGGTCCCGCGAGGTCTCGAGCACCACTGGAACCAGGCTGTTGATGTCGGTGATGAGCAGAACGCGCGCGGAACGGTCGCCGACCTCGCTGACGCGGCCGACCAGCCCGTCGCCCGTCATCGCGGCTTGGCCCTTGGCGACGCCGTCTTTTGCGCCTGCGGTCACGAGCACGGCGCGCACGAACGAGCCGCCGCCGTGGCCGACCACGCGTGCCGAGACGAACGAGACCGGCGCCTCGGGCGTATAGCGCAGCATGTCGCGCAGCGACCTGTTCTCCGCCTCCAGCTTGCGCGCGACTGACTGCCACTGCAGCAGCCGCTCGTTTTCCTCGCGCAGCCGCGCGTTCTCGGCGTGGACGTGGATGACCTCGTTGACGCGGTCCATCGCCTGGTTGACCGTCGCGACCGGCCGAGCGATGGCGTCGAGGATCGGCACGAACGCGTCCGTGACGACCATGCGCATGCGCTCGATCACCGCGGTCTCGGCCTTGCCGAGCACCATCAGCCCGATCGCCGCGGCGATCAGGAACAGGAAGTTGAAGCGCTGCGCGAAGAGTTTGAGCGGCGCGGCGAAACGGGATACCGGCCCCGGTCGCTTCATCGTTCTCCCCCTCGCCTCTCCTCAATCGCCGACGCATTAAGGCCGCGTCGGCTTGGCAACTCAGTACATCGAGATCAGGACGTTGCGGAGCGTCTTCATTTCCTCGAGGCAGCGGCCCGTGCCCAGCGCCACGCAGGACAGCGGATCGTCGGCCACCGACACCGGCAGCCCGGTCGAATGACGCAGCACGAAATCGAGGTTGCCGAGCAGAGCGCCGCCGCCCGTCAGCACGATCCCCTTGTCGACGATGTCGGCGGCGAGCTCGGGTGCTGTGTGCTCCAGCGCCACCTTGACCGCCTCGACGATCGCCGAGACCGGCTCGGCGAGGCTCTCGGCGATCTGCCGCTCGCTGATCACCAGCTCCTTCGGCACGCCGTTCATCAGGTCGCGGCCTTTGATCTCCATCAGGCGGCCCTCTCCGTCCTCGGGCGGGCAGGCGGAGCCGATTTCCTTCTTGATGCGCTCGGCCGAGGATTCGCCGACCAGCAGGTTATGGTTGCGGCGGATATAGGCGATGATCGCCTCATCCATCTTGTCGCCGCCGACGCGAACCGATTTCGAATAGACGATGCCGCCGAGCGAGAGCACGGCGACCTCGGTCGTGCCGCCGCCGATATCGACGACCATCGAGCCGGTCGGCTCGGTCACCGGCAGCCCGGCGCCGATCGCGGCGGCCATCGGCTCTTCGATCAGCCATACCTTGCTGGCGCCGGCGGATTCGGCGGATTCTTGGATGGCGCGGCGCTCGACGGCGGTGGAGCCGGAGGGCACGCACACGATGATTTGCGG
>DATAAP010000163.1:0-2638 GCA_036260035.1 Alphaproteobacteria bacterium
CGCGGCTCGGTCGGGGCCAGCCAGATCAGCGTTTCCGGGTAGGACCCGGCCGGCTCCGCGGCGCCTGATTGTGCTATCCGGCTCGTGCGTATCATGCATTTGCGGCGCGCCTCGGCATCGGCGAAATAGCGGCACGCGGACGGGTCGTCCGCAAGCCCGTTGAACCGGGTCTGGCGCGTGTTGCGCTGGTCGATGCTTAACAGACTATCAAGGACGCGATCGTTTGCGGCACCCTGGTCTGGCTCCGGACCCAGCGCGATGAGCAACGCCACCAGCAGATTGTCGATAGAGATCTGCAATGCGACACCCCAACCCCATTTGCGCAACGCGAGGTCGTGACCATTGTTCCGTATCGGAACGATTTCCTTGACATTCGGGGTGTAAACCCTCACTTAACTCTTAGGGACGATGCTTCGTCCCGTCTCTCGCGATTGCGCGAAGCTGCTGGCCTGATGTGCCAGTGTCTGTCTCGAGAACCGATACGCTGAAACACAGGCGATCCTGCCGCGCAGGGGTCGCTCAACCGAAGAAAGATCGGATCTGCCGCGCTCTCGAGCGCCACGGTCCACGCGCAAACCTCCCTGTACCGCTAGCGATTGCCTGCCTTTCTCGCCGCCGCCCGGGCTGTGTCCCGACTGGCGCGGTCCCGCGCGCAAGCCTCATCGCCGCGATTTTCCTTGAACGAGAATTGAACCAAGTGACTGACAACCTCCACGCGAACTTCGACAATCTTGGCCTGATCGAGCCGATCCGCCGTGCCGTGGCCGCCGAAGGCTATGCCAGCCCAACGCCGATCCAGGCGCAGGCGATCCCGCATCTGCTGACCGGCCGCGACCTGCTGGGCGTTGCCCAGACAGGCACGGGCAAGACGGCCGCGTTCGCGCTGCCAATGCTGCAGCGCCTCGCGCAGAACCGCCGGCCCGCCGTGCCGAAATGCCCGCGCGCCCTGGTGCTGACGCCGACGCGCGAGCTGGCGATCCAGATCGACCAGAGCTTCAAGACCTATGGCCGCCATCTCGGCCTGCGCCATGCCGTGATCTTCGGCGGCGTCGGCCAGCATCCACAGGCTCAAGCGCTCGCCCGTGGCCTCGACATCCTGGTGGCGACGCCGGGCCGGCTGCTCGACCTGATGGGCCAGAACCTAGCCCGACTGGACAAGCTCGAGATCTTCGTGCTCGACGAGGCGGACCGCATGCTCGACATGGGCTTCATCCATGACGTGCGGCGCATCATTGCCACGTTGCCTGCGCAGCGGCAGACCCTGCTGTTCTCGGCAACCATGCCGAACGACATCGCCAACCTGGCCGGCTCCATCCTGCGCGATCCTGCGAAGGTCGAAGTGACGCCGGTCGCGAGCACGGCCGAGCGGATTGACCAATGGGTGCTGTTCGTCGAGAAGAGCGACAAGCGCGCCCTGCTTGGCGAGGTGCTTAAGGATGGCGGAATCAAGCGCGCGCTCGTCTTCACCCGCACCAAGCACGGCGCGAATCGCCTCGCGCAGCAGCTCGAGCGCATGGGTGTCGCCGCGGATGCGATCCACGGCAACAAATCGCAGAGCGCCCGGCAGCGTGCGCTGGCCGACTTCACCGCAGGCAAGCTGCGCATCCTGGTGGCGACCGACATCGCCGCGCGCGGTATCGACATCGACGGCATCACCCATGTGATCAACTACGAGCTGCCGAACGTACCGGAGAGCTACGTCCACCGCATTGGCCGCACTGCGCGCGCCGGCGCTGACGGCGTCGCGCTGTCGTTCTGCGATGTCGAAGAGCGTCCTTTCTTGCGCGATATCGAGCGTCTGATCCGCCGCACCGTGCCGGTCGTGCCCGACCACCCGCATAAGTCGACGGTGGCCGAGTTGCGCCAGCCCAAGCCGCAGCAACAACAACAGCAGCAGCGCGGCCCGAAGCGTCACCACCGTGGCCGCGGCGGCCAGCGGCGGTACGGATGAGAAGCTAAGTCGATTCTGAGCGGTATCCGCTCGGTTCGAAACGACGCCCGCGCGGTCTCCGGACCCGCGGGCGTTTGCTTGCTTGCATTCCAGGACGTTTCAGCCGGCGCGTTGGGCCTCGCGCAGGTCGCGGTAGCTGATGGGTTTGACGTCGTGCCGGTCCAGGAGATCCGAAACCGCCGGATCGATCAGGCACTCCGCATCGTGTGCGCGGATATTGGCGTTCGACGCGTCGTGGGCACGTAGTTCCTCCCCGTCGAGCGCCGGGTGGGCGAAGATCTCGGTGACGCCGGGCTGCAGCCTGGGAATCTCCTCGAAGAACACATCGCGGGTGCGTCGGGGCCACGGATAGATTATGTGCTCGTTGAACAGCACGCCGCGCGCCTCGGCGCGCTCGCGCGCGTGGAAGCCTTGCCTGTCAGTTTCTTCCCGCGAGAACATGCGCACCGGAAGCCGGAATTCTTCCGTCAGATCGAGGTAGATATCGTACAGGTCGGTCCGGCTCTGCACGACATTCATGTGCGTGTCCAAGTGCGTGACGTCGACGCCCCAGGCGAGTGCCGCTTCGATCTGCGCACGGCGCTCGGAGCGCGCTTCCGCGGCGTCGACGCGCTCGAGCGCGGTTTTCATCGTGCGGTGCAAGAAGCCGTCCTGGTCGTGAAGCGACGCGCCGCTGGTGAGCCCGCG
>DATAAP010000164.1:0-1601 GCA_036260035.1 Alphaproteobacteria bacterium
ATGCGCGCACCCGCGGCACCCAACGGGATTGAGATCCACTTGCCGCGGCGCTGGCCGAACTTCTTGCAGACGTCGTACCAGCCCTCATACTTTTGATCGAGATACTGGCCGAGGTCGCTGAGGTCGAGCAGCTTCTCGGGATATTGATGGGCATCGTCGTACCAGCCGTAGACGACGTCCGGGCCCTTGCCGACATTGGCGGCGACCGCCGATTTCGGCCGCAGGTCTTCCCAGCCCTCGCTCTCGACGCGGACCTTCACGCCGGTCGCCTGCTCGTACTTCTTGGTGTTCTCGAGCCAGACCGTCTCGTCACCCTGCACGAACTTGGACGGGCGAAGCACGCGCAGGCTGGCGCCCTTCTCGATCTTGTAGCTGAGGCTGGGCGCGCCCTGCGCCGCCGCCTCGCCCGCCACGCCAGCGAGCGCGCCACCGGCGATCGCGGCACCCGCGCCGACCTTCAGCGCGTCGCGTCTTGAGAAATCATTCATCCTGGCAATCCTCCCCTAATGTCGCTGGGTTGATGTACAGACTCTCTACAGATGCCGACCGGTGTCGGCGTCGAACAGATGGATCGTCTCCGGCCGCGGGCGCAACATGATCTGGTCGCCCGGCTGGAATTCGTGGCGCTCGGTGAACACCGCGGTGACCTGCGTGCCCGCGAGCTCGACGAAGACCTGAGTCTCGGCGCCGGTTGGCTCGACCACCTGCACCTGCGCCAGCACGCTCTCGCCGCCGTCGCCGAGCGACAGATGCTCCGGCCGGATACCGAACACGACCTTGCGCTCCGGCGGGGCGGCGATGCCGTTGGGCAGCGGCAGCTTGGTGCCGGACTCGGTCTCGACGAAACCCATGCCACCATTGCGCTTCACGATTCCGGTGATGAAGTTCATCGCCGGCGAGCCGATGAAGCCCGCGACGAACAGGTTGGTCGGATTGTCGTAGAGCTCCAGCGGCGTGCCAATCTGCTCGACGATGCCGTCATGCATGACGACGATGCGGTCGGCCATCGTCATCGCCTCGATCTGGTCGTGCGTGACGTAGACCGTGGTGGTCTTGAGGCGCTGATGCAGCGCTTTGATCTCGGTGCGCATCTGCACGCGCAGCTTCGCATCGAGGTTCGACAGCCGCTCGTCGAACAGGAAGACCTGCGGGTCGCGCACGATGGCGCGGCCCATCGCCACACGCTGGCGCTGCCCGCCGGAGAGCTGGCGCGGATAGCGCGCAAGGTATTCCGTCAAGTTGAGGATGTTCGCCGCCTTGCGCACGCGCTCGTCTATGATCCGCTGCTCCGCCTTCCGCAGCTTCAGGCTAAAGGCCATGTTGTCGTAGACGGTCATGTGCGGATAGAGCGCGTAGTTCTGGAACACCATCGCCACGTCGCGGTCTTTCGGCGGCAGGTTGTTGACCTGCCGTCCGCCGATCCAGATCGACCCGCCGGTGATCTCCTCCAAGCCTGCGATCATGCGCAGCAGCGTCGACTTGCCGCAGCCGGACGGGCCGACCAGGACGACGAACTCGCCGTCGCCGATGCCGATATCGACGCCGTGAATGACTCGCGTCGAGCCGAAGGCCTTCTTGACGCGTCGGATATCGACCGCCGC
>DATAAP010000165.1:0-3446 GCA_036260035.1 Alphaproteobacteria bacterium
GCATCGACAGGATCATCAGCGAGATCGCGAACTCGAACGGACGCAGCGGGCTCACGAAAAGATTCGCGAGATTGCGCGACCACATCTCCTCCAACAGCGAAAGCGTCATGCCGAACTGCCCGCGCACCAGCACGTCCCAGAGCAGCACCGCGCCGATCAGCACGCCGCCGGCTTGGATCACCCATGACGAATGCCGCGCCAGGAAGACGGTGATGAATCCCCACACCACCATCTGCAGCAGCGGCCAGTACATCAGGTCGAACAGGCGCGTCGGCGAGCTGCGCATAAGGTAATAGTGACGCAGCAGCAGTGCCGCGATACGCCGAATGGCGCGTGGGTCGCGCTCTAGGGCATTCATTGCGCGGCCGCCGCGCGATTGCGCGCAATATCGAGGAAAACCTCTTCGAGGTCTTGACGCCCGTAGCGCGCGACCAGCGCCGCCGGCGCGCCGCGATCGACGATGCGGCCCGCTTTCATCATCAGCACCTCGTCGCAGAGCCGTTCAACCTCAGCCATGTTGTGGGACGCAAGCAGGATCGAGGCGCCGGTGGCGCGCTGGTACTTTTCCAGATAGCTGCGCACCCAGTCGGCCGTGTCCGGGTCAAGGCTGGCGGTCGGCTCATCGAGCAGGAGGATCTCGGGCCGGTTGAGCAGCGCCTTGGCCACGCTGACGCGCGTCTTTTGGCCCGAAGACAGGCTGCCGGTCTTCTGGTCGAGCAGCCGGCCAAGATCGAGATCAGCGGCAAGCTCGTCGATCCGTGCCCGAGCTTGTCGCAGGCCATAGAGCTGCGCGAACACCATCAGGTTCTCGCGTACCTTGAGACGGTTGGGAAAATCAACATAGGGCGACGAGAAGTTGAGGCGCGGCAGCACGCGATGCCGATGCCGCAGCATGTCCTCGCCGAGGATCTCGACCGTGCCGCCGCTCGGCACAATGAGACCAAGCATCATGCCGATCGTCGTCGTCTTGCCGGCGCCATTGCCGCCGAGCAGCCCGATCGTCGCACCCCGCGCGACCGCGAAGCTGATCTCCTGGACCGCCGCGATGCTGCCGAAGCGCTTACTCAGGTCCTTGATCTCTATGACTGTATCGCTCATCGCCGCTATCCTATATCACGCTGGTATAGGTGCCGTGCCCGGCCAATCCATGCATGTGTGGCACCTGACGGATGCAATCGGAAAAGCGTTCCATGCTTGCAGGCTGGCTGAATCCATGGTCGGAAAGTGCGCGCGCGTCACTCGGCACTCCGGTGCGGCTGCGGACGCTCGTGATCATTCGCTGGATCGCCGTCTTGGGCCAGGCGATCACGCTGTTCGTCGTGCATTTTGGATTCGGGTTCGAGCTGCCCCTGAATCCAACCCTCGCGGCCATCGGTGCGTCCGCCGTCCTCAATCTTGTGCTGACGCTCTATCGGCCCGCGGCGCGGCTCGGCGACCGCGGCGCCGCCATTCTGCTCGCGTGGGACCTGCTGCAGCTCGCCGTGCTACTCTACTTCACCGGCGGCCTTACCAATCCTTTCGCGCTCCTGCTGCTGGCGCCGATCGCCATTTCCGCGACGGCGCTGTCTCGGTTCAGCACGATCGCACTGGTCGGCCTCGGCATGATCTGCGTCAGCGTGCTCGCCGCATGGTTCGAGCCGCTGCCGTGGCCGGGCGGCGGCCTTGAGTTTCCTTGGCTCTATGTCGCGGGACTGTGGGCGGCCCTCGGCGTCGGCATGCTGTTCATCGCCATCTATCTCGGTCGCGTGACCGGCGAGGCGCGGCGCATGTCGGATGCGCTGGCCGCATCCCAAGCCGCACTGGAGCGCGAGCAGCGGCTGTCGGCGGTCGGCGGGCTCGCTGCCGCTGCGGCGCATGAGCTCGGCACGCCGCTTGGGACCATCGCCGTGGTGGCACGGGAGATCGCCCGCGATTTGCCAAAAGACAGTCCGCTCGCCGAGGACGCGGCCATCCTGCTGGCCGAAACCGCACGATGCCGCGACATCCTGGCCCGCCTCGCGGCACGGCCGGAGACCGATGGCGGTGCGCCGTTCTCCCGCCTGCCGATCTCGGCGCTAATCGAGTCAGCGGCTGCACCGCACCGGCGCGAACCGGTTCAGATCGCGGTCTCGGTCCGGGGCGCGGATGGCACAGAGGAACCGCAGGTCAAGCGGCAGCCGGAAATTGTCCACGGCCTCGGCACGCTGATCGAGAATGCCGTGCAGTTCGCCGCCTCCCGCGTGGAGGTCAACGCAATCTGGGACAAGGACCGGATCGAACTCTCGGTGGTGGACGACGGCCCGGGATTCTCAATCGCCGTGCTTGACCGGCTCGGAGAACCGTATATTTCAACGCGCAACGCGGAAGGTGAACACATGGGGCTGGGCGTATTCATCGCCTCGACTTTGCTGGCACGTACCGGCGCCAAGCTTGAATTCAGCAATCGTCCCGAAGGCGGGGCATCGGTGCGGGTGCGCTGGCCGCGCGCACGCATCGCCAGCGCAGTCAAAGTCCCGGAGGCAGCCCAATGAGCGAAGACGCGGCGCCCACGACCGGCAAGCGTCTGCTCGTCGTCGATGACGATGAGGTTTTCCGTCAGCGCCTGGCGCGCGCCATGGAGCGTCGCGGCTATTCCGTGGTGTCGGCCGATGGTGTCGATTCCGGCTCCGAAGCGGCGCGCAACGCGCCCCCCGAATATGCCGTGGTCGATCTGCGGCTAGGCGACGGCAGCGGGCTGTCGGTCGTGCAAGTCGTCCGCGAAGTGTCGCCCCAGGCGCGAATCATCGTCCTCACCGGGTACGGCAACATCGCGACCGCGGTTGCGGCAATGAAGGCGGGTGCCGTCGACTACCTGCCAAAGCCGGCCGATGCCGACGCGATCGAGGCCGCCCTGCTGGCGCAGGACCGACCATTGCCGCCGCCGCCGGAGCATCCGATGTCGGCCGACCGCGTGCGCTGGGAGCATATCCAGCGCGTCTTCGAGCAGTGCGACCGCAATGTCTCGGAGACCGCACGGCGGCTGAACATGCATCGCCGCACGCTGCAGCGGATTCTGGCGAAGCACGCGCCGCGCGAGTAGTGCGCGGTCCTTACTCCTTTGGCGCCTTGAGAGCGGCGATTCTACGTATCGACCTAGGAACAGGTTGACCCGATCGACTTCGCGATCTCAATCGAATCAGCATCGTCGCGCGAGAGAATCGCACGGGCCGCGCCGGCGCGGTCCACCAACTGTTGATCTCGCCGACACAGCTCTCGCGCGCGGTGTCGCGCATCTCCGTCGCCAGATGACCTTGAGAAGATCGAGCCCGAGCTTTTCGCGCTCGATCAAGGGTGCTGCGAAATATGAAGCTCCGTTGAGGCAGATGCGTAGCCGCGCTCGCGCACGAACTCGCGCGACAGCAGCGTCGAGACATTGAGGTTCAGGCCGACATTCGACGTTTAGCTCCTGCTCGCGCATCTTCGGCAGC
>DATAAP010000166.1:0-13142 GCA_036260035.1 Alphaproteobacteria bacterium
CAGCAGCAGCGTATAGGCCGCCCAGATCACGACGCCGAACAGCATCCACAGGTCGCCGTCGTTCAGCCCGCCCGCTAGAACGCCGGCGATGTCTCCCCGCGTGATCAGCACGGCCGCGCCGATGATCGAAATCATCGCACCGATCGTCTGCCGGACGGTCGGCCGCTCGCCCCAGAACAGCGAGGAGCCCAGCAACGTAACGATCGGCACCAGCGACAGCATGAGGAGCGCGTTTGCGGCCGTCGTGCTTTGCAGCGCGTAGTAGGTCAGCGTGTGGAAGCCCGCGAGCCCCGTTGCGCCGAGCGCCAGGACCAACCGCCATTCCCGCCGCAAGACCGGGAAATCGCCACGCCGCCACACGAACGGCACGATAATCGCGAACGCGATCAGCCAACGCAGGAAGTTCAAGGTCAGCGGATCGACCTGTCCGCGCAGGCCCCGACCAGCGACGAAATTGCCCGACCAGAGCAGGGCGGCCAGGGCGAGTGCCAGGGCCGGCGAGGCCAAAATCCGCACTACTCGCGATGCCGGCGCTGTCGTTGGGCGTGTGAGGACCGCTGTTGCCATTCCGCCTTCCGCGTCTTGTGTGCGCGGAAGATGACGCGCCGAGCGCTCGCGGTCATGAGACCGGCGTCCCGGAACTGAGGGAAATTGTTAGGAAAATCCGCTGGCGGCGTAGGACCGCAGTCCTAAGCGCCGCTGCCGATGCCGGCCTCTCGGGCCAGCACGATGGCCTGGGCGCGCGTCTTGACGCCCAGCTTCGCGAAGATGCTCGAGACCTGGTTGCGCACCGTCTTTTCGCTCTTTGACAGCGCCGTGGCGATCGCGCCGTTGTCCAGGCCCCGTGCGATCAAAGCCAGCACTTGCAGCTCGCTGTCGGTCAGGCCTGTCTCATGCAACGTTCCGGCCGCGCCGCGATCCTCGGCCATGAAGGCGCGGAGCTCCTCGACGAAGCGCGTCCACGCCGGCTCGTTGCTGAGCAGGACGTGATTGCGCCCTTCCAGCGGCACGAAGCGTGCGCCGGGAATGAGCGCCGCGAGTCGCCGCCCTTCCTCGAAGGGCACGCGCGCGTCGTCGCGTGTGTGCATGACCAGCGTAGGCACACGGACTCGCTCCGCCTCCGCCGTTACATCGACCTGGTAGAGCATTTCGAGGATCGTCGCGGCGTTCTCGGGCGAGGCGGAGAGGCGTTCGAGATCGTTGAACCACTGATGCTGTTCGCGCGTGCCGTCCGGGATGAACTGCGAGGTGAAGACCTGGCGGAATGCCGGATTGTCGCGGCCCCAGCCGAGGCGGATGAGCTTCACCAGCGTTTCGGCCTCCTCGCGCTGCTCCGCGGTCAGCTCGCGGCGGAGCACGCCCCTGCCATAGGCGCCGAATAGCACGAGTCGCGAAACCTTTTCCGGATGACGCGCGGCATAGGCGATCGCGATCGCGCCGCCCTGCGACATGCCGAAGAGCGGGAACCGTTTCAGGCCGTAGGCGTCGACCACGGCTGCGAGGTCGTCGATCCATGACTCGAAGGACATAGAGGGCGGCGACCTGTCCGACAAGCCGCAGCCACGCTGGTCATAGCGGATGTAGGTGTGTTCACGAGACAGCTCCGCGAGCCAGTGCGTCCAGACCGGGCTGCGCGCATCGTGTTCGACATGGCTCAGCCAGTGCGCGGTGCGTAGCAGCGGCGGCCCATGGCCAAGGGCGGCCATCGCGATCTGCGCGCCGTCGCGCGACTTACAGAACCGGATGTGTTGAGCGTATCGGGGCATGCTGCGCGGACTACGCGAGGCTGGATCTTTAGGCTCGGCGGCGTCCGCCAGCAGCTTACATGTCCAGCAGCGTCTTGAAGCCGCCGTAGATCATCCGCTTCCCGTCGAACGGCGCCGAGGACATGTCCATCTTCAGCCGGGGATCGGCCATCACCTTCTTGTTGACGGCGTCACGATGGGCGCGCGATTTGTAGACGATCCAAGAGAAGACGACCGTCTCGCCGTTCTTCACCTTCACGGCGCGGGGGAAGGACGTCCGCTTCCCATAGGGCACGTCGTCGGCCGCGCATTCGACGAAAGCGAGCGCGCCATGCTCGCGCCAGATCTTGCCGGCCTTGCGCGCGAGCTTCTTGTAGTCCGCGAGATTCTTCTTTGGGACGGGCACCACGAATCCGTCGACATAGGCCATGATTTCGCTCCTCTCGTTGTGGCTCGTTGTGGCGACGCGCAGCGTCCTACTTTTTCTGGTTTCCCGCGAAGGCGGCGGTCAGGCCCAGGCCGATGAACAGGACGCCGCTGACATAGCGCTCGAACTTGAGATAGCCGCGGCTGCGCTTCAGCCAGTTGCCGGCTGTGCCGGCGGCGAGCGCATAACAGCCATCGGTGATCAGGCCGAGCACTGTGAAGAGCAGGCCCAGGAAGACGATCTGCGTCGCCACGTAGCCGCGCTCAACCTCGACGAATTGCGGCAGGAACGCGAAAAAGAACAAAGCGGTCTTCGGATTGAGCAGATTGACTATGAAGCCGTCGCGGAACAGCCGCGCGTAGCCATGGCGTTTCACCGTGACATTGACGTCGGGATCTTCCGCACGGCCGAAGATCTTCTTCAGGCCCAGCCAGATCAGATAGGCGGCCCCCGCGTACTTCACTACGCTGAAGGCGAGCGCCGAAGATGCAAGGATCGCCGACAATCCGAAGCCCGCGGCAATGACATGGACGAGTGTCGCCGTATGGATGCCGAGATCCGAGATGAACCCGGCGATTCGGCCCTGCTCGACCGAACGCGCGACGATGTACAGAACGGCCGGTCCAGGCACGAGCAGCAGCACCAGGGCGGCGCTGATGAATAGTCCGAGATTGGCTGCACCGGGTGTGACGAATTCCATCCGCGGCTCCCTTGGTTCACGCGTCCCGCTACCAAGCCCGATGCGGCACCGGGCTGTCAATGAGGTGCCGCCTCTTGGCCGCGAAAGGCATTGTTCGCGCAGGGCAGCGCGCCCACACTATGGCCGTGACCTCACGAGCGAGCAGACGTTGGTCTCACCCGAGCATCGCTTCGGGGAGCGCCGCAGAGAGGAACGCATGAGCACCGACTGGCCGGATATTCCTTTCAAACCGTGGCGAGACACGTGCGCCGCCTTGCATTTGTACACCCAGATCGTCGGGAAGTATCGGCTGGCCTGCACGCCCTGGATAAATCACTCCTGGCACGCGACGTTCTACATCAATGCGCGCGGGTTGACGACTTCGCTGGTCCCTGATGGACCGGGGGGCGTCGAGATCGCCTTCGATCTTCTCCATCATGCCGTGGTCGGCAGCGCCACCGACGGGCGCACGGCGGAGTTTCCCCTCGGCCCGATGTCGGTTGCCGAGTTTCGTGGGCGCTTTGTCAATTTGGTCCGTTTTCTCGGCGGCACGCCCGATTTCCACGACCGCCCAAATGAGGTGCCCGACCCAGTTCCGTTCGCTGATGATAGAGCGAGACGGCCGTACGATTCGGATGCGGTGGCCCGGTTTTTCCAAGCGCTGGTGGTGGTGGACAAGGTGCTGAAGCGCTTTCGGACTGGCTATCTTGGGAAAGTCACGCCTGTGCATCTCTTCTGGGGCAGCTTCGATTTGGCGGTGACGCGCTTCTCTGGACGCACGGCGCCATTGCATCCGGGCGGCGTTCCGGGGCTGCCCGACGAAGTTACGAGGGAGGCGTATAGCCACGAAGTCTCTTCCGCCGGTTTTTGGCCAGGAAGCGGAGCAATCGACTTTCCCGCTTTCTATTCGTACGCCTATCCCGCGCCCGACGGTTTCGCCAGCGCACGCGTGGCTCCGGATGCGGCTCATTTCGACACGGCTCTGGGCGAGTTTCTGCTGCCTTATGATGCCGTCAGGCGCTCAAGCGACCCCGAAGCAACACTCATGGCCTTTCTCGAGAGCACGTATAGGACCGCGGCCGACCTCGGCGGCTGGAATCGTGCGGCACTCGAATGCGAGATGGGCGTTCCTCGCCGGCCGCGACCGTTGTGAGACAGCTACAGCAACCCCAGTCCCTTGAAGCTCGCATGGCCCGCGCGGCCGATAACGATGTGGTCGTGCACGGTGAGGCCGAGCGTCTCCGCGGCCTTGGCGACCTCGCGCGTCATGGCGATGTCGGCCTTGGACGGTGTCGGGTCGCCCGACGGATGATTGTGGACCATGATGATCGCCGAGGCGCCGAGATCGAGCGCGCGCTTGAGCACTTCGCGTGGATAGACCGGCGTGTGGTCGACCGTGCCGCGCTGCTGCTCCTCGTCGGCGATCAGCACGTTCTTGCGGTCGAGGAAGAGGAGGTGGAAGCGCTCCGTCTGCTCGTGCGCGAGCCGTGCGCGGCAATAGTCGAGCACCTTCTGCCAGGACGATAGTACCGGCCGGTCGACCACCTCCTGGCGTGCAAGCCGTACCGCCGCTTCACGCACGACCTTCAGCATGTCGACGGCATTGTCCTTAAGGCCTGCCTCGAGCAGGGCCTCGCGCGGCGCGGACACGACGCCGGCGAAGTTGCCGAACTTGCCGATGAGCGTCTTGGCGAGCGGCTTGACGTCGATGCGCGGGATTGCGGCGAAGAGCAGCAGCTCCACCAGCTCGTAGTCGGGCAGGGCGTAGCCGCCGGCGCGGAAGCGTTCGCGCAGCCGCTCGCGATGGCCGTGGTAGTGCGGCTTGTCTGCGGCTTCGCCCGGCACCTGGCTTTTGCGGTCCCCGTTCACTCGACCCTCTAATGTGGCCGGCGCAAATTAGCATCTCCGCGATCGCCGGTGCAGTGCTCAGGGTGGGCCGCGCGTGCCGCTGAGGGCCGGAAACTGATCGTCCGGCGCGTGCCCGTCATGGACAGCGAGGCGTGCCTGCATCGACGCGATCTCGACGCGCTGCGATGCAATGATCTCCTCGGCGAGGCCGCGCACGAGCGGATCGTGCCCGTAGCGCAGGACGGCTTCCGCCATGTCGATGGCGCCCTGATGATGCGGAATCATCATCGCCAGGAAATCGCGGTCAGCATCGCCGGTGGTGGACGCATGCATGGCAAGCATCATGCGGTCCATGGCCGCCGCCATAGCCGCAATGAACCCCGAGGGCACGTTGCGCGGATCCGCCGTCATGCCGTCTGGCTCCTTGCTCCCGGCCGCACGTAGACGAGATTGATGCTCTTCTTGTTCCGCAGGGCGCCCGAGGGCAGCTTCAACTCGCCCAACGGTATCTGTGCGATGAAACGCGGCGCGAAGAGATCGGTCACGTCGAAGGCGGTGCACACGGTCTGGCCCGCGGCCGGCGTGTTCGGCAACTCGTCCTGCTCGTGCGCGACGTAGAGGACGGTCGCCTCCGGGTTGGTCCAGAGGCCGTGCGCCTCGCGGCCATGCGTGAAGAACGTGCCTACGACCTTGCGCGACCCCGGCGGCGCGCTGCAATCGATGACCGCGATGCGGCTCGAGGCGACGCCGCCCGGACCGCCGTCGTCGACCCGCGCCAGGCTGACATAGGCAGCCCGGCCGTGCGCATTCTCGATGAACTCGATATGATTGGGACGGGCGAGTTCGCCCAGCAGCACGACGTCGATGGTTCGATGCGCACCAGTCGACTCGACGGCAGAGACGCGGTCGGCGAGTTTGTGTGACATCCAGACCTCCTGCCCGTCGGCGGTGGTCTTCTGGAACGGTGTGAAGCCGAACGGGTCCTGGCCGCGTATGTCGAGCGTCGTCAGCCGTCGCGGCCGGCTGAACCCGTCGGCTCCGGGGTCGAGCGCGAACACATCCACCAGCGGCACTTTCTGCGAGATGACGAACGCGCGGCTGCCGTCGGCGCTGAACCAGGCCTGCGCGGGTCCCTCGATCGTCGATACGCTGAACCGCGGCGTGACCGGACGGCCCTCTTTGAGAGCCGCGACCGCGGCGGCGACATCGACTACAGCGATCCGGCTCTCGCCCCGAATCGTCACCCAAAGCTCCAAGCCGTTGCGCGTGAAGGTCGGCTCGTGCGGCTCGCGCCCGACCAGGATGCCGTCGGTAATGCGCTCGCCGTTTGTCGTCGGGGTGGCGACCGGATTGCGCGTGTTGCCGATTACGCGCTTCGTCGCGGTGTCGATCAGATAGACATTGCTGCTGCCGCGCCCAGTGGTCGCGATTAGGCGGGAGTCGGGCGAGGGTGCTGCGCCGTGGATATCGATCGCGCCGTGGTAGAGCGGCTTGTGGATCATCGCGGCGTGCGGCGGCACGACGCCCCCCGTCACGAGCCGGAACGGCGGGCGCGGATCTTCATCGAAGCTCGTGAGGTTCACCGTCGTCTCGATGGTGTTCGTGCGCGGATCGATTACGGCAAGCGTGTTTGAATCCTCGTTGCAGATGAAGACGCGGTCTTCCGGTGCGATGCCCGTCGTCTGGGCCAGCGATGGAAAGGCGGAAAGAGCAGGCGATGCGGCGCTCGCTGCGGCGGATTGCACGAAAGTACGGCGTGTCACGGGCATGATCGGAATCCTGGTGGTGGACGATTCGGAACCCGACCAACACCGAGGGTGCTTGCCGAATTCCTGGCGGTGACCGCGCATATCCCATTCGCGCACTGGATTGTGATGAGGAGTTCTTATGTGGCGATCATCGAGGGTTATCGACGGGGGATCGATCGCGCTGTCGTGATCGTTCATACGGGGTGCATCCCCGATGCACGTGCAGACCGAAGGAGAATGCCCATGCACAAGAGCCGGCTCGGCGCTCTGATCATCGATTGCCGCACGCACGATCTGCCCGCCCAGGCGAGGTTCTGGGGTGCTGCGCTCGGCTATAAGCCGGTGCCGCCAAAGGCGGGTTGGGATGGAAAGTACATCGATCTCGCCGGTCCCGAAGGCGAGCTGAAGATCATGGTGCAGCGCGTCGACCATGAGAACCGCGTGCATCTCGACATCGAGACCGACAATTTTGCCGCCGAGATAGCGCGCCTCGAGCAACTCGGCGCGAAGCGGCTAAAGAACTTTCCGCGTTGGACCGTGATGGAGGCACCGAGCGGCCACCGTTTCTGCATCATCAACCCGCAATGGCCCAACTTCGCCGAAAAAGCGAATGCGTGGCCGTGAGCCGATGCATGGCTTTCTGGACCGTCATCGCAGGCCCTCATTGCGCTCTAGACAATTCTAACCGTCATGACGGTTGACAGATTTCGGAACGGCGGTCTAGAAGCAATCAAAGGGCCGGCGCTAGCCGGTCATTGGCCAGGGAGTTTGGAGATGCATAAGAGTCGGCTCGGCGCGCTGATCATCGACTGCCGGACGGACGATCTGCCGGCCCAGGCGAAGTTCTGGAGCGAGGCGCTCGGCTACACGATCGTGCCGCCAAAGTCCGGCGATGACGGTAAATACATCGGGCTTGCGGGGCCAGCCGGCGAGCTCAAGATCATGCTCCAACGCGTCGATCACGAGAGCCGCGTGCATCTCGACATCGAGACTGACAACTTCGCGGCCGAAATCGCGCGGCTGGAGAAGCTCGGTGCCAAGCGCGTCCAGGATTTTCCGCGCTGGGTGGTGCTGGAGGCCCCGAGCGGCCACCGCTTCTGCGTCGTCAATCCCCAGCGGCCGGATTTCGCAGAGAACGCGAAGAGCTGGGCTTGAGACGACAGCCGCTTACGCGCCATAAGGCGGCTTGTGCATTCCGGCCGGGGAGAGGGTGAAGATCTCGTGGCCGGTTGCGGTGACGCCGACCGAGTGCTCGAATTGCGCCGAGAGCGAGCGGTCCTTGGTGACGGCCGTCCAGCCGTCGGACAGCACCTTCACTTCCCAGCGGCCGGCATTGATCATCGGCTCGACGGTGAAGAACATGCCTTCGCGCAGCACGAGGCCCGTGCCCGGCTCGCCGTAATGCAGGACTGAAGGCGCTTCGTGGAAGATGCGGCCGAGGCCATGTCCGCAGAAATCGCGCACGACCGAAAAGCGGTGCGACTCGGCGAAGCTCTGGATGGCATGGCCGATATCGCCAAGCGTGGCGCCCGGCTTGATCACCGCGATGCCGCGCATCATCGCCTCGTAGGTCACGTCGACCAGCTTGCGCGCCTTCACGCCGACCTCGCCGACGAAGAACATCCGGCTGGTGTCGCCGTGCCAGCCATCGAGGATCACGGTCACGTCGATGTTGAGGATGTCGCCTTCGACGAGCCGCTTGTCGCCCGGAATCCCGTGGCAGACGACGTGGTTGACCGAGGTGCAGATGGATTTCGGGAAGCCGCGATAGCCGAGTGGCGCCGGGATGGCATCGTGTGCGACGATGAACTCGTGGCAGAGCCGGTCGAGCTCGCCCGTGGTGATGCCCGGCTTGATGTATGGCGTGATGTGATCGAGGGTCTCGGCGGCGAGACGCCCGGCGCGCCGCATGCCTTCGAACGCCTCCGGGCCGTGCAGTTTGACGATCCGGCTGTCGTCGTCCTGCAGGTCTGCGCGCTTGAGCTGATTCATGAGCATAATGTAGGGCTTGAGCCCCGTCGATGCCAGTGGCCCGTGCGGTCACGACAGCATTGCCGCCAAGCCGATTAAGAAAGCGTCAGCACGCGGAGGCTGCTCACTTTTGACAGGGCGTATGCCAGTCACTCAGCCGGCGGGACGGGCGCGTCCTCGGGTGTGGGCAGGGCCGCTGCGGCGAAGACGGGCTCGCCCGCTGCGAGAAACTCCTCGAGGCCGGCGACAGCGAGGGCGATGCGCGCAGCCGCGATCAATTCCAGCGATTCGGCGTCCACGCCCAGCGTGCGACAGGCGCGCGCAAGGCCGGTGAGGGCGGCGTCCATGATCTTGGCTGGTGCGACGACATACGGACCGGCGCCCTCGCGCGAGCCGCGCTCGGCGGCGGCTTCGTCGGGATGCGCCGCGGCCCAGCCGCAATAGCCGGCGTCGCGCGAATGGACGCCGCGGCAGCGCAGCGGCCGCACGGGATAGATCGAGCAGCGTCCATCGACCAGGAAGGCGCAAGGCTGACGCAGATGCGCACGCTCCAGCGCCGTCTTGCCGCGCGTGATGTCATCCAGCTTGCGCAAGCGCGCGACCAAGGCCGCATCCTCTTCATCGGTGAAATGGCGCGTGACGTAGTGCGCGATCGCCGCAGCCTCGACGGGTGCGATCGCGACCTGTTGGTTGCAACAGGCGGCGCAGCCAGCCGCACAGGCGATCGAACGCCGCGACGCCGCCTCGGCATCGGCGCGCACATTGGCCCAGACTTCATCGGCGAGGCGATGGACGGCGGTGGCCATGCTGGAGAGCCGCTCGCCGGCCCTGGCGCCGCGCGCGGCATCGAGCGCACGGTAGTACGCGGCAGTCTCAAGGTGGCGATAGCTCGCCTTGTCGGCCTCGGCGTAGGCGTTCTCCGGTGGTGGCGGTGCGGGATCGGCAGCCCGCGGCGTCAGCGGGTGCACCGATGCCGTCTTGGCGGGCTGCGGCGCGGCAAGAAAGGCGAGGGCGTCGGCGGCGGAGAACGCAGATTTGCTATCTTGCATGAACGCGGCAGCCAGTTGAACTCCCGTGCCGTCTGCCGTCGAGCCAGGCGACGCCGGTCGTGACGAGTCGAGCTCTAATTGTCGCCGATTCGGCCCGCACTCCGCTAGAGGTTGTACAATGAATTCGCGATGGCTGTTGCCACCCGGCGACAGAACTGCCGCCGGGTGGCAAGCGATGCTCAGGCCATCGCCTTTTTGAGGTTCTGGTCGATCTTGTCGAGGAACTGGTTGGTGGTGAGCCACTTCTGGTCGGGCGAGATCAGCACGGCGAGATCCTTGGTCATGTCGCCGTTCTCGACGGTCTGGATGCAGACGCGCTCGAGCGTCTCGGCGAATTTCTCGACTTCCGGCGTGCCATCGAACTTGCCGCGATAGGACAGGCCGCGCGTCCAGGCGAAGATCGAGGCGATCGGGTTGGTCGAGGTCTCCTTGCCCTTCTGGTGCTCACGGTAATGGCGCGTCACCGTGCCATGCGCCGCCTCGGCCTCGACCGTCTTACCGTCCGGCGTCATCAGCACCGACGTCATCAGGCCGAGCGAGCCGTAGCCCTGGGCGACGGTGTCGCTCTGCACGTCGCCGTCGTAGTTCTTCGCCGCCCAGACAAAACCGCCGTTCCACTTGAGCGCCGCCGCGACCATGTCATCGATCAGGCGGTGCTCGTAGGTCAGGCCTTTCTTCTTGAACTCGGTCGCGAACTCCGCATCGAAGACTTCCTGGAAGATGTCCTTGAAGCGGCCGTCATAGACTTTGAGGATCGTGTTTTTGGTCGACAGGTAGACCGGATAGCCGCGCTGCAGGCCGTAGTTGAAGCATGCGCGCGCGAAACCGCGGATCGACTCATCAAGGTTGTACATCGCCAGCGCAACGCCGGCGCCGGGGAAGTCGAATACCACGTGGCGGATGTTGCTCGTGCCGTCGGTGCCGGTGAAGGTGATCGACAGGCGGCCGGGGCCAGGCACTTTGAAGTCCGTCGCGCGGTACTGGTCGCCATAGGCGTGGCGGCCAATGACGATGGGCTTGGTCCAGGACGGGATCAGCCGCGGCACATTCTTGATGACGATCGGCTCGCGGAAGATCGTACCATCGAGGATGTTGCGGATCGTGCCGTTGGGCGACTTCCACATCTGCTTGAGATTGAACTCCTTCACCCGCGCCTCGTCGGGGGTGATGGTTGCGCACTTGACGCCCACCCGGTACTTCCTGATCGCCTCTGCCGCGTCGACCGTGACCTTGTCCTCGGTCTTGTCGCGATGCTCGACGCCCAAGTCGTAGTATTTGAGATCAACGTCGAGATAGGGGAGGATCAGGCGCTCGCGGATCATCTTCCAGATGATGCGGGTCATCTCGTCGCCGTCGAGTTCGACGATCGGGTTGGCGACTTTGATTTTCTTCATTGGCAGGGTGGCTCCGGCTGGTACGCAAAGACGGCGCGTTTCTAGCTCAGCGCCGGCCGGAAGTCATGGCCTGGATGCGGTCGCCGGCAGGCTCGGCCGGCGGCAAACGTCACATTTTACGGACGCGGGCCGGGATAGCCGGGGCGCGGGCGGCCGCGATCGCCGGCAGGATATCCTCGACGCGGTCGACCACCGTATAGAAGTCGCGGAATTCCGGCCGCGCGTACTTGGCGTCGATCAGCATGTCGATGAGGTCGAGCAGCTTGTTCCAGTAGCCCTCGAGGTTGCACACCACGACCGGCTTGTCATGCAGTCGGAGCTGCCGCCAGGTCAGAATCTCGAACGTCTCGTCCAGCGTGCCCGGTCCGCCCGGCAGAATTGCGAAGGCGTCGGAGCGCTGGAACATGGTCTCCTTGCGCACATGCATGCTGTCGACCACGATCAGCTCGCTGACATGGCCGTGGCCGACTTCGGCGCGGATCAGGTGGTCGGGAATGATGCCGGTCACCCGGCCGCCAGCGGACAACGCCGCATCCGCGATGATGCCCATAAGGCCGACGCGGCCGCCGCCATAGACCAGCTCCACGCCCTTCGCGGCGAGGATCTCACCGAGCTTCGCGGCCGCGAGCCGGTGGCTGGGCGGTCCCAGATCGGACGAACCGCAGTAGACGCAGAGCGAACGAATCTCTGTCATTTTCTATGTTAATCAATGCGATGGCGCGGGGAGCTTGGTAACCAAGAGAAGACGCCTGACAAGGTTGTGAATCGACCTATCATAGAAAAGTGCCATAAACCAACCGTTGATCCGCGGAATAACCCGGCTCAGCGGGTGTTGCTGGGACGGGCACGCCCAAGCCGGCGTACTACTACATGGGGAGCAAATAAGATGAAATTTCGGTTCGGACTGACGGCCGTCGCAATCGCGGCGGTGGCGGGAGCGATCGCGGTTGCGGAGGCGCAGACCAACGTCGCCGCGTCGATTGCCGCGCGGCAGGACGCGATGAAAGCTCAAGGCGGCGCGATGCGGACGCTGACCCCGATCGTGCGCGGCGAACAGCCGTGGAACCAACAGGCGGCCGTGCAGGCGGCGACGACTCAGAACAACACTGCAAAGGCCATTCCGACGGTCTTCCCCCAAGGTTCCGGTCCTGAGGCCGGCAAGACCGATGCGCTCCCGGCCATCTGGCAGAACTGGGCGGATTTCCAGGCCAAGGCCAAGGCATTAGAGACGGAAAGCGCGAAACTGCTTCAGCTCGCGCAGGCGGGCGACGAGGCCGGCTTCAAGGCGCAGTTCCCGGCGGTCGGCCGCACCTGCGGCGGTTGCCACGAAGGCTATCGCGTCAAGAAGTAAGCCCACAAACCTCATGCGGCCGCCGAGGCGTTATCGGCCCCTGGCGGCCGCACTGATTCTATCGATGCTGTCGGGTGCTGCCTTCGCACAGGCGCCCGACGCCAATGCTGTCAAGCGCGGCGAGTACCTGTTCAATGCGGGCGGCTGCTTGGGCTGCCATACCGACACGAAGAACCAGGGCGCGCCGCTGGCTGGCGGACGGGCGTTGGCGACGCCGTTCGGCACGTTTTACGGCCCGAACATCACGCCGGACATGCAGTACGGACTCGGCCGCTGGAGCGAGGCGGATTTCATACGCGCGATGCGTCATGGCGTGCGGCCCGACGGCGCCAATCTCTTTCCCGTCTTCCCGTACACGTCCTTCACCAAGATCAGCGACGCGGACCTGAAAGACCTGTGGGCCTATTTGCGCACGGTGACGCCGGTGGCGCAGCCCAATCACGAGCACGATGTCGGCTTACCCTTCAACATCCGTGCGGGAATGACAGTGTGGAAATGGCTGAACTTCACGCCGGGTGTGTTCCAGCCGGATCCTGCGCGGCCGGCGGACGTCAATCGCGGCGCCTACATCGTGCAGGCGCTCGCGCATTGCGGCGAGTGTCACACGCCGCGCAACGCAATGGGCGGGCTCGACACGTCTCGTGCTTATGCCGGCACGCCCGACGGGCCGGAAGGAGAGCGCGTTCCGAACATCACGCCGCACCCTGAGAACGGTATAGGCAAGTGGAGTGCAGGCGATGTCACCGACCTGCTTAAGCAAGGCATGACCCCGGACGGCGACTTCGTCGGCGGTTCGATGGGCGAAGTCGTGCGCAACACCACGGGCAAGCTGAGCGACGAAGACATCCGCGCGGTGGTTGCCTACCTCAAGACCTTGCCGCCGATCGACAACAAGGTACCGCGCAAGACACGCTGAACGCGAACGCAGCT
>DATAAP010000167.1:0-1976 GCA_036260035.1 Alphaproteobacteria bacterium
GCGGAGTTGAAGCTCTTTCATGGCCGCTTCGTGACTACAAGAACCATTGTAGTCACAGAGCGCAGCGAGGTCAAATTTCACGAACCACGGCGATAGAGTTCTCAGTGCGCGGTGAAGCCGCCGTCGACCGGCAGGCCGACACCTATGACGAAGCTCGCGGCCGGGCTGCACAGCCACAGCACCGCGGCGGCGACCTCCTCGGCCCGGCCGAGGCGGCCGATCGACTGCTGCTTCATGATCTCGGCCATCGCGTCCGCCTGACCTTCGAGCATGTCGGCGACCATCGGCGTGTCGATCGTGCCGGGGCAGACCGCGTTGATGCGGATGCCGCGCGGCGCATATTCGACACCCGCGCTTTTGGTCATTCCGAGCACGGCGTGCTTAGTGCCGTGATAGGCTGCGCGTTGCGGGAGGCCGACGAGACCGCCCAAAGACGAACAGTTGACGATCGCGCCGCGTCCTTGATCGCGCATCACGCGCAGCTCATGCTTCATGCAGGCCCAGACCCCGCGCTGATTGACTGCGGTGACGCGCTCGAAATGCTCGATCGGCTCGTCGGCGGCGTCCGACGGCGGCACCTGGATGCCGGCATTGTTGAAGGCCACATCGAGCCGGCCGTACTCCGCGACGGCGCGGTCAACCATCGCCGCCACCTGCGCCTCGTCGGCGACGTCGCAGGCGATGCCGATTGCGGTGCCACCCTCGGCGACGATCCGCTCGGCCTCTTTGGCGGCGAGATCGCCGTCCAGGTCGGCCAGCACGACGGAGGCGCCGCTCTCGGCAAACATGCGCGCCGTTGCGAGCCCCATGCCTTTGGCGGCGCCGGTGACCAGGGCCGCCTGCCCTTTGAAATCGTATATCGGATTCATCTGAATCCTCACCTCATGCTTCGATCGATTGATCAGCACCGCAGGAATGGGATGAACGCCAGCGAAACCTTTGGCGGTCTCACCGGCGGCAAAATCTCACTTGATGCGCTCGAGGCGGACGGTGACTGAACCGGGCCGATCAAAAATAGCAACGTCATCGGTCACTCGGCCGAGCAAGACAATTCCCGGCTGAGGAACGCGGCCGTCGCGGTAGTAGATCACGAAGTGATTGGAACTCCAGAGTCCCAGCGTCCCGGTCGCGAAATCGAGCTGCCGTTCGACCGCGGGCAAGGCCGAAGGCAGATTGCCGGTTTTTTCCTGACGAAGGTGGTCGCGCATTTCGATCGTGAGCGGCAGCATCTGGACCAGCGATCGGGTCGTGCTGTTGTCGACCAGCTCGGCAGTGGCCTTGCCCCAGTCGGAGGAAATCAGAATGCGCTCCTGTGCCATTGCAGGTCCGATCAATCCGAACGTGATGACGAGAGCTCTCAAGAGCAGTTTGAACATTCGATAGCAGCTCCCTTTCTTTAGCTCCTTCCCGGTGAAACAGGCAGGGCGCCTTTCTGGTGATACGTCGGCGGGCGCGCTTTTCAACCCCCATCGCGGAGAGCACGGCGTCACCTTCAGAGCAGCTTGTCGGGCGTGACCGGCAGCTCGCGGATCCGCTTGCCCGTCGCGTGGAAGATCGCGTTGGTGACGGCCGGCGCGACGCCGACCATCGCGATCTCGCCGACGCCCTTCACGCCGAGCGGGTTCACGTGCGGGTCGTGCTCGTCGACGAAGAGCACGTCCATGACCGGCGGCGCGTCGGCGTGGACGGGCACCGCGTATTCGGCGAAGTTCGCGTTCGGAACACGGCCGTTGCGCGCGTCAACGACGGAATGCTCCATCAACGCCATGCCGATGCCGCCGATCATCCCGCCGATGCATTGGCTGCGGGTCGTCTTCGGGTTGACGATGCGGCCTGCGCCGTAAGCGCCGACGATTCGCCGCACGCGCGTCTCGCCGACGTCGGGATCGACGGCGACTTCCACGAACACGGCCCCGAACGAATGCATCGAGAAGCGCTGGCCAGCATCGCCGGGCGCCACGTCAGCAGACGCCTCG
>DATAAP010000168.1:0-3806 GCA_036260035.1 Alphaproteobacteria bacterium
CCGGAGTTCCCGGGCAGCCCGACGATGCGTTTGATGTAATCAGTCTTGTTGTCGCGCGGGAGCTTGAAAACGACCACGTCGCCGCGCTCCGGCGCACGGAAAAAGATTCGCTCGCCGAAGACGTCGAGATCCGTGAGCCAACCCGGCAGCGAGAAGCGGCTGTAGCCGTAGGAATATTTCGAGACGAACAGGTAGTCGCCGATCAGCAGGCTCGGGATCATCGATCCCGACGGGATGTTGAACGGCTCGAACGCCACAGTGCGGATGCCGATCGCGATCAGGACCGCCCACACGATGGTCTTGATGAAATCGACAACGCCGCCCGACGACTTGCGCGAAGTGGAGGTCTTGGGGTTCTGCATGATCGGGGTGTGCATCACCGTGTCGCCGAGGGTGAAAACAGGCGGCGCCACAGGGCGTTGAGGCCGGCGCGGCCGCGGGATCAAGCCCGGCCCCGGCGCGCCTGTCAAGAACCTTGAGGCGGTCTCAGCGCTGCCCGCCAGCGCGGATGCGCCGCTCCAAGCGCAGGCTCCAGCGCGACATGCCGAAGCAGATCAGCCAGAAGACCAGTCCCGCGAAGACATAGGCCTCCATGGTCAGCCCCACCCACTTCGGGTCCGCGAGCGCCGCCTGGACGATGCCGAGCAGGTCGAACAGGCTGACGATGAGCACCAGGGTGGTGTTCTTGAGCAGGGCGATGAACTCGTTGACCAGGCCGGGGATGGAGATGCGCAGGGCCTGCGGCAGGATTACCAGCCCCATGCTGCGCCAATAGCCGAGGCCCAGCGACTGGGCGCCCTCATATTGGCCGACCGGGATCGCCTGCAGGCCGCCGCGCACAACCTCGGCCATATAAGCCGCGATCACGAGTGCTAGCCCGATCAGTGCGCGCAGAAGCTTGTCGACCTCCGTCCCCTGCGGAAGGATGATCGGCAGCAGGACAGAGACCAGGAAGATCACCGTGATAATCGGCACGCCGCGCCAGAACTCGATGAAGATCACGGAGAGCACGCGGATCGTCGGCAGTTTCGACTGCCGCCCCAGCGCCAGCAGCACGCCGAGCGGAAAGGCGATCAGACCGCCGAACACGGCCATGAACGAGGTTAGCATCAGGCCGCCCCACTGCCGCGTCTCAACATAGGGCAGCCCCAGCACGCCGCCGAGCAGCAGCCATAGGCATACCGGCGGATAGAGCGTTGCGGTCGCGAGGCCGATCCAGCGCCGCGCCGGCATGCGCGGCGTCAACAAGAACGTGACGAGGGCTGCGAGCAGCCAGAACGCCGCATCTACTCGCCACCGCTCCGCCTCCGGATAGAGACCATAGGTGAACTGGCCCAGACGCGCGCGGATGAACACCCAGCACGCACCTTCCGGGTTGCAGGCTTCGCGACTCTCCCCGCTCAGCGTCGCATGGACAAACGCCCACTCGATGAATGGCGGCACCGTGAAGAAGAGGAACAAAGCGCAGGCCAAGGTGATCGCGATGTTAAGCGGCGACGAGAGCAGGTTGGTCCGCACCCACTCGGCCATGGGCAGCCGGACCCGCGCCGGCGGCTTCAGCGGCACCGCGAGCTGCGTACTCATCGCGTCACCAGCGCAGTCTTGCGGTTGTAGACGTTCATGATCGCCGAGACTGCGAGGCTGATCGCCAAGTAGATGGCGAGGGTCAGCGCGATCACCTCGATCGCCTGTCCTGTCTGGTTAAGCGTCGAGCCGACGAACACGCTGACGATCTCCGGAAAGGCGATCACCGCGCCGAACGACGAGTTCTTGATCAGGTTCAGATACTGGCTCGTCAGCGGCGGGATGATCACGCGCATCGCCTGCGGGATGATCACGAGGCGAAGGATCTGGCCGCGCCGGAGCCCGAGTGCGGCTGCTGCCTGCCGCTGCCCGTCGCTGACCGCGAGGATGCCGCCGCGCACGATCTCGGCGATGAAGCCGGCGGTGTAGGTGGAAAGCGCCGCGAACAGGGCGACGAATTCCGGGATCAGGCTCGTGCCGCCGCGATAGTTCAGTCCGCGCAGCACCGGATAGTCCCAACTCAAGGCGTTGCAGACGACCACGGCCGCGGCGAGCGGCAGCCCCACAACCAGCGCAGCACCAATGGAAAGCGCCGGGAAGCCGCGGCCCGTCGTGGCCCGACGCGCGGCCGCCCAGCGACTGATTATCCAAGCCGCACCCAATCCAACGGCGAGCGCAAATGGCACGATGAGGAACGGCAGCCAGCTTTCCGGCGACGGCAGGTAGAGCCCGCGGTTGTTGAGGAACAGGGTGTCGAGGAGATTGAAACTGCCGCGCGGCCCCGGCAGCGAGCGTATGATGCCGAAATACCAGAAGAAGACGAAGAGCAGCAGCGGAATGTTACGGACGAATTCGATGAAGGCGCCGCTGATGCGCGACAGCAGCCAGTTGTTGGAGAGGCGCGCTATGCCGATGGCGAAACCGAGAATCGTCGCTGCCACGATCCCAAGCGCCGAGATGAGCAACGTGTTGAGGACCCCGACGAGCAGCAGGCGGGCGTATGTGCCGCTCGCGCCGTAGTCGATCAGCTTGAACGGCACCTCGATGCCCGAGACGGTGCCGAGAAATCCGAAGCCAGAGGCGATGCCGCCGCGCCGCAGATTCTCCGCGGCGTTGGCGACGAAGAACCACAGGACCGCGACGACCGCACCGAGCACAAAGGCTTGGGCGAAGTAGCCGCGGACCTTACTGTCGTAGAGGAAACGCAAGAGGAATGACGCGGGCGTCCGCATGAGCCCAGCGGGCGGCGCCCGCGAGGGCGCCGCCCGGACCGATCACTGGAACGGCGGGGTGAACAGGATGCCGCCCTTGGTCCAGAGCTGATTCATCCCGCGCTCGAGCTTGAGGTCCGACTGCATGCCGACCGTGCGCTCGTAGGACTCGCCATAGTTACCGACCTGCTTGACGGCGTTGTACATCCAGTCCTTGCCGAGGCCGAGCATCGGGCCGAAATCGCCCTCGACGCCGAGCAGGCGGCGCACTTCGGCATTGACGGACTTGGCGCGCATCTCGTCCACGTTCTTCGACGTGACGCCGAGATGCTCCGCGGCGATCGTGCCGTTCAGCACCCACTGCACGATGTCCGCCCACTGGTCGTCGCCATGGCGGACGACCGGACCTTGCGGGTCGTTGGAGATCGTCTGGGTCAGGATATCGTGCTCGCCGGGCTGCTTGAGCTTGCGGCGCTGGCCAGCCAGCGCGCCGATGCCGGCGGTGTAGGCATCGCAGCGCTCGGAATCGTACGCGGCGATCGCGTCGTCGTTCTTTGCGAAGTTGATGATCGTGAACTTCATGTTGTGTTCGCGGAAGTAGTCGCCGACGTTCTTCTCTTCCGTCGAGCCCGCGGCCACACAAATCGTCCCGCCGTCCAGATCCTTGACGGCCTTAACGCCGGACTTCTTGCGGACGATGAAGGTCTGGCCTTCGTAGAAGTTGATGCCTTTGAAGTTGATGCCCAGGCTGGCGTCGCGCGAGAAGGTGATCGTCGAGTTGCGCGACAGCATGTCACTTGGCCCGAGGTCAGCACCGCCCAGCGCTGCTGCACCGAAGTCGGCGTGTACTTGACCTTGTTGGCATCGCCGAGCACCGCCGCGGCGACCGCGCGGCAGAGATCGACATCCAGGCCCGTCCAAACGCCCTTGTCGTCGGCGTAGGAGAAGCCCGGCAGGCCGAGATGCACGCCGCATTCGAGATGCCCGCGCGCCTTCACCGCATCGAGCGTCGGGCCGGCCATCGCCGTGCCGCCGCTCATCACTGCCAATGCGGCAGCGGCCGCCATCGCC
>DATAAP010000169.1:0-2710 GCA_036260035.1 Alphaproteobacteria bacterium
GCAGCGCCACCACCGTATTCGGCGGCATTCCGCGCGACAGCATGGTGAAGCCGCGCAGATCGACGAACAACGCTGCCGCGTCGCGCAGCTCGCCCTCCCCCGGTCGAACCAGGTCGTCGCCGCCGGTGATGCGCCGCGCAATATCGGGCGCGAAGAAGCGCTTTAGCTCGCTCGCCGCGGCACCCTCGGTCACTGCCATGCGCAACGTGCGACGCGCGCGCACCAGCGACACGGCAAGGATCGCAGTCACCATGAGCATCGACACGACCTTGTCGAACTCGCCACCGATGAGGATCGAGGTTGAAGTGATGTAGTGGACGTAGTTGCGCGTGATCGGCGGCACGCCTGACGGGTCGAACGCGATCGCATAGGCAAGCATGCCCAGCCAGCCGGCCGCCGCGACGGCGCCGGCGAGAACCACGTAGGTGGCGTCCGAGCGCAAGGTGCGCAGCGCAATGAAGATGAAGACGTAGAGCAGGGTCGGAGCTTTCAGGTAGAAGGCGGGCGGCTGCGCGTATTGCAGATGGAAGCTCCAGATCAGACCCATCAGCAGCGCCATGTCGACGACGACCGACAGGCCGAGCAACCACGGCCGCAATGCCCGGCGATAGGCGAACGTGAGGCGCACCAGGGTGAACGCTAAGTAGCCCGCCAGCACCCAGGGCACCGGTTGGAACGCCGTCATTGCCGTCTTTGGCGAGATCGCGTAGAGGGTCGCGAAGGTCAACACCACGCCCAGCTGCACCCAGCTAATCAGCACCTCGCTGCGGTGCTGCGCCTCGGCGATCGCGCGCCGCACGCGTTCGGGCACGTCATCCGCCTTGCGGTGGGCGAACCGACCCAGCGCCGACGCTGCCGGCATCGACTCAGAGATAGCGGTCACGGATGTCAACCGTCGATTCGACACTCAGCTTCGCGAAGTTCTCGTCGAGCCACTTCCCTGCCCGCTCACGCCCGACATCGCGCAGATAGGTCAGGAATTCCCAGTCGCCATTGAGCTTGCTAGCGACGCCCAGCTCGCTCATCACGTCGTCGGCCGAGACCGCGTGGATCAGCATCTTTCGGAGGCGCGTGTCGGCAATTGCGCCATCCTCGATCAGCCGGGTCACGAAGCTGATCGCGCGCATCTCGCGCATGAGCGAGGAGTTGAAGCTGATCTCGTTGATGCGGTTCATAATTTCGACCGCTGTATGCGGCAGCTCGGGTCGTTCCAGCGGATTGATGTGGACCACCAGCACGTCACTGCTCTCACAATGGTAGATCAGCGGGAAGATCGCAGGGTTGCCCATGTATCCGCCGTCCCAGTAGTGCTCCCCCCGCACCTCGACGGCCTGGAACAGGAACGGCAGGCAACCGGAGGCGAGCACGGCATCCGGGCCGATCTCGTCGTTCTCGAACACCTTAACCTTGCCGCTGCGCACGTTGGTCGCTGAGAGAAACAGCTTGATCGGGCAGCAATGGCTGCGCAGCCGCTCGAAGTCGACCGACTGCATCAACACCTCTCGCAACGGATTGTGGTTGAGCGGGTTGAATTGATAGGGCGACAGCAGCCGCGTCACCAAGTCGAACATGACAAAAGCGGGCGACCATTCGAGGCCGCGGTTGCCGAACAGGCGGTCGAACGGCGTCGGCTGCAGTGGCCCCATCGCGGAGGCGTGGCTCACGCGCCGCCAGAAATTCGCGAGCGCCTTGCGTGCGCCTTCGCGGCCGCCTTCGGCGATGCCGTAGGCGAACACCACTGCATTCATGGCGCCTGCCGAGGTGGCGCTGATGCCCTCGACGTTGATGCGCTCGTCCTCGAGCAGCCGCTCAAGCACGCCCCAGGTGAACGCGCCGTGCGCGCCGCCGCCCTGCAGCGCCAGATTCAGCGTTTTCGCGTTCGCGGCCGGCTTACCGTACTTGTGCGGCTTCTTCGTCTCGGCCGCACGCGGCTCCGTGGTCATGCTTCCGTCCATGGCGCTTCTCCCTTGATGGCTCAATGGGCGGTCCAGCCGCCATCCACCGGCAGCGCCGCGCCGGTGATCGACAGTGCCGCCTCGCTGCACAGGAACAGCACCAGGGCTCCGATCTCCTGCACCGTGGCGAAGCGCTTGTTCGGCTGCTGCGCCAAGAGCACATCGCGAATAACATTCTGACGCGAGATGCCGTGCGCCTTGGCCTGGTCTTCGATCTGCTTCTCGACCAGCGGCGTCCACACATAGCCGGGGCAGACCGCGTTGCAGGTGACGCCGGCCTCGGCGCCCTCCATGGCGGTGCCCTTGGTCAGGCCGACGACGCCGTGTTTGGCGGCGACATAGGCGGACTTGAATGGCGATGCGACCAGCCCATGCGCTGAAGCGATGTTGATGATGCGGCCCCATTTGCGCTCCTTCATCCCAGCGATCACCGCGCGCGAGGCATGGAAGGCGGCGCTCAGGTTGATGGCGATGATCGCGTCCCATTTCTCGGGCGGGAAATTCTCGAGCGGCGACACGAATTGGATGCCGGCGTTGTTGACCAGAATGTCGACCGGCCCGAGCGCAGCGACCGTCTTCTCGACCATCATTGCGATTGCATCGGCCTTGCTCATATCGGCGTTCGAGAACATCACCTTCACGCCGAATTCGTCGGCGAGGCCGGCGCGCAGCGACTCGATCTCAGAGTCGACACCGAAGCCATTAATGACGATGTTGGCGCCGGCGCCCGCGAGCGCCCGAGCGATGCCGAGGCC
>DATAAP010000170.1:0-8287 GCA_036260035.1 Alphaproteobacteria bacterium
GACGCTTTCCTGGGCGGTGGGCTCGTTACGCGCGCCGATGAACACTGCGGGATTCATCCCTCTGTTTACGGCGACATGAAGCACGCCCGCCGGGATGAATAAGTAGTCGCCGGGATGCGCCACCTCGCGGTACTGCAGCGCATCGCCCGTCCACAGCTCCACCTCGTCGCCCGACAGCATGTAGAACGCGCTCTCGTGGTGCGGATGGATGTGCGCCTTTGTTCGCCGCCCCGGGGGCAGGATGACTGAGCCGAACCAGAGGGTCTTCGACCCGACCGTCTCGGCACTGATGCCGGGGTGGTAATCGGTCCCCTGCTCGGCCGTGTAGCCCTCACGCGCCTTCACCACGCGGCCTTTCAATCGTTCGCCCATCGAACTGCTGCATTCGGTGCGCGGCTTACTGGTCGACATGGCTTTTGCTCCTTGTCCCGAGAGGCAGCAGCATCCGCCGGCGCAGCCCGGCTTGTCCTGAAGCGGACCCCGAAAAATTCCAAAATCTTCCGAAGCTGGCTAAGCTACTGTCATGCCTGCGCGATCCATTGCGTTCGGTCCGTTCGTTCTGGACATTGACCGTGGGACGCTTGCGCGCGACGGCAGGCCCGTCGCGCTGGGGCACAAGAGCGTGCTGCTGCTGCAGGCGTTCCTGCGCAAGCCGGGAGAGATTCTTGGCAAAGCCGATCTGATGGATGCGGCATGGGCCAATGCCGCTGTCGAAGAGAGCAACCTTTCCGTCCAGATCGCCGCACTCAGGAAGGTGCTGGGGCCTGCGCCGGGCGGCGGCGAGTGGATCACGACAATCCCGCGGGTCGGCTATTGTTTCATAGGCGAACTGGAGGCGCGGGATCGAGCCGCTGCAAGCCGGCCGACCGCACCCGTTCAGCCGGAGCTCATCGAGCGCAGGCCGTCAATCGCGGTCCTGCCCTTTAGCAATATGAGCGGCGACCCGGGGCAGGAATATCTGGTCGATGGGCTGACCGAGGACATCATCACTGCGCTGACGCGTTTCCGCTGGTTCTTCGTCATCGCGCGCAGTTCAAGCTTCGCCTACAAGGGCAAGAGCGCCGATGCCAAGCAATTCGCACAAGACCTCGGCGCCCGCTATCTGCTCGAGGGAAGCGTGCGTGAAGCCAAGCCACGCCTGCGGATCTCCGCGCGGCTGGTCGACGCGGAGTCGGGCAATCATCTTTGGGCCGAGCGCTACGACCTGGAGATGACGGAAGCCTTCGCGCTGCAGGACGAGATCGCCGAGCGCGTCGCCGGCGCGATCGAGCCCGAGCTGCTCAAGACCGAATCAGCGCGCGCTGTCGCTCGCCACACCGGCAACGTGACGGCGTGGGACTTGGTGCGACAAGGCACCTGGCATTTCCATCAGGTGAGGCAGGAAGGCCATTTGCGGGCGCGCGAACTGTTCCGGCAGGCCTGCGCGCTGGACCCTGATCTTCCCGAAGCCCATGTCTGGCTCGCCCGCGTGAGCGCAGGCATTGTCGCCTATGGCTGGAGCGCCGATCCGGAGAGCGAGATTCGGGAAGGTCTCGCATCGGGACGCAAGGCGGTGAAACTCGACGAGCGGAATCCATATTCGCACTATGCGCTGGCCATCATCAGCGCGTACTCAAGCGCGCCGGATCAAGCCATTCCCGCAGCCGAAGAGGCCGTCTCGATCAGCCCGAGCTTCGCCCTCGGCTATCTGGTTCTCGGCATGGCGCAGCTCTTTTGCGGCCATGCCGCCGCCGCGATGGCGCCGCTCGAACACGGCCTCAAGCTCAATCCGCACGATCCGCAGAATTTCGTTTGGTTCAATCTGCTCGCCTGGGCGCAGCTCTTCGAGGGGAGCGCGGAGGAAGCGCTGGTATCCGCCACCCGGGCGATGAAGGTACGGCCGGACTGGCGGCCGACTTTCGAGACGCTGGCGGCCTGCTACGCGGCGTTGGGCAAGACGGAGGACGCGCGCCGTTGCATCGAGCAGATGCTTACGCTTGACGCGCCGGCTGGCGATGTTCTCGGCCCGCTCAAGCGCCAAGCCCACGGCCGGCGCGACCAAATGGCGGCACTCCTCTCCAAAGCCGGCTGGACCATGCAGGCAACGCCCTGACGGGCAGCGGCACGGCCGAGCGTATGAACCTCGGCCGCAGCATCCCGAACGCGCATGTGTCGCGCGTGCTGTCGGCCGTCGCATCGCTCGGCCATTGACCTTGGCCGACACGGACCGCGTCCGTGTGGCAGCGCCTAGCGACCTTGGCCGCAGATGGCTACGCCTGGCGTGGCGCCGTCACTCCACCATCGCGGCGTAGATCAGGTTCTTGAACAGCATGCGGCTCTGCAGGCGCGGCGTAGCACCCTGCGTGAGCTGGATCGCCACCAGCTGCTCCTTGGGATCGATGGTGAAGCTCGTGCCATAGGCGCCTCCCCACATGGCGTCGCCCTTGGAGCCGGGCGTCCAGCCAAACCCGTCGTGCAGCCGGACCGCGAAGCCGAGCCCGAACCCGTAGCCCGGCCCGGTCGATGCCGCGGTCGTGCCGCCCATGCCGACGATGTGGTCCTGCAGCATGAACTCGACCGTCTTCTTCGAGAGATAGCGGCGGCCCTGATACTCGCCGCCATTGGCGATCATCTGCAGGAACTTCAGATAGTCCTCGGCCGTGCCGCACAGCCCGGCGCCGCCCTTGAAGTAGCTCTTGCGGATCTCGCTCTCCGTCACGCAATAGCGCAGCGAGTCCTTCTTCATCGGGTCGCTGTCGAGCACCTCGGCAAGGCGATGCGCTTTCTCCGGCGGCACCCAGAATGCCGTATCCTTCATTCCGAGCGGCTCGAGCAGCATCTCGTGCAGCGCCTCGCTCAGCGGCTTCTTCGTGGCGCGTTCGACCAGGAGGCCGAGGACGTCGGTCGAGACCGAGTAGTAGAAGGTGGTGCCGGGCTGGTAGGCCAGCGGGATCTGGCCAAGCCGCTTGAGCATCTCGTCGCCGGGAATATCTTCCGCGCGCGCCTCGATATTGGCCTGCTCGTACGCCTCCTTGAGGCGCTTCGACTGCATGGCGCCGGCATAGAAGAAGCCCGACGTATGGCGCATCAGGTCCTGGATCGTCGGCTGGCGCGTCGCCGGCACGTCCGCGGTCGTCGCGATCCCGTCTGCATTCGTCTGGGTGACCTCGACTTTCAGGTCCTTCAGCTCGGGCAGGAGCTGCGCGATCGGATCGTTCAGCTTGAAGACGCCCTGCTCGACCAGCATCATCGCCGCGGCCGTCGTGATCGGCTTGGTCATCGACGCCAAGCGGAAGATGGCGTCCTTCGCCATCGGCTTGGTCTTGGCGGCGTCCTGGAAGCCGTGTGCCTCGAAATGGACCACCTCCCCGCGCCGCGCGATCAGCGTGACGGCGCCGGGAAAGACGCCCTTGTCGATTTCCTGCTTCATCACGCCGGCGATGCGGCCGAGCCGCTCGCCCGACATGCCCTGCACCGTGTCCGCGCCGGCCAGCGTCGCTGCCTGCGCCTGCTGCGCGTGTGCCGCATTCGGCGAAGTCAGACCGGCAGCGGCGATCAGTGCGATCAGCGAGCATGAAGCGAGCATCTTCTGCATTGGGCGTCCTCCTCGCGTCTGTTTAGGCGTGCCGGCGCGGGCGCCGGCGGCACCGGTTGGTTCGCCGGCCGCACAGAGCTGGCCGACACACGATTAATCTTAGGAGCGCTCAGACCGGCGGTAAACGCATCATCCGGACAGTTCACGAAACGGCCCGCAATCGCCCTTGGGTGCGATCTTCAGAAATCCGCCTCGGCCGGCGCCGCGCGGCGATGGTGCCGCGCGTGCTGCCAGATGGCGAAGCCAACGGAGAGAGCGGCAAGGCCGAGCAGCGCCCCCGAAATCGGGCGCAGGACAAACATAAGCAGGTTGTCGTCGGTCATGATCGCGCGCACCAGATTGATCTCGAGCTGGTCGCCAAGGATCAAGCCGAGGATCAGCGGCGCCAGCGGAAAGCCGAACTTCACCAGCGCATAGCCGATGGCCCCGAACAGCAGCAGCACGTAGACCGCATCCATCGTGTTGTTGAGCGCATAGGCGCCGATCACGCACAGCGCCAGCACGACGGGTGCCAGCACGGCAAGCCGCACCATGGAAATCCGCAGGATGAACAGCGTGCTCACGGCCAGGATCGCGACCATCAGCGGATGCGCCAGGATGTAGGCCGCGTAGATGCCGTAGGCGAGCTCCGGATTCTGCAACACGAAGAGCGGCCCGGACTGTATGCCGTGGATGGTCATGGCGCCGAGCATCACCGCCGTGACCGCATCGCCGGGAATGCCGAACGCCATGATGGTGACCAGCGAGCCGCCGACATTGGCGTTGTTCGAGGATTCCGACGCGATGATCCCTTCCGGGATGCCCTTGCCGAACCGCTCGGGATGCTTCGACAGTTTCCGCGCCTGCTCGTAGGCGAGCATGTTGGCGGCACTGCCGCCGATCGCCGGCAGCACGCCGATCAGGATGCCAATGACGGTCGACCACAGCAGCAGGAACGGGCGCGTCACGATCTCGCCGAGCACTTTGAGCTGCGGCGCCCTCAGTGCGCGCGGCGCGTCCTGTGCGGCGGCGCTGCGTGGTGCTCTGAGCTTCTCGACATCCGACATGATCTGCGAGAAGGCGAAAATGCCGATCAGCACCGGCAGGAACGGGAAGCCGCCGGTGAGGAACGGCGAGCCGAAGGTGAAGCGCGGGACGCTGGTGATCGGATCGGTGCCGATCACGGTGATCAGCAGACCGATCGCCGTCGACATCAATCCCTTCACGAACGAGGCCTCGACGAGGCCGGCCACCATCGCGAGTGCCAGCACGAAGAGCGAGAAATATTCCCAGGGCCCGAACTGCAGCGCGAAGGCGGCGAGCGGCCCCGTCACCAGGATCAGGAACAACCCGCCGATCAGGCCGCCGAAGCACGATGCCCAGATGCCGAGCCACAGCGCCCTGCCCGGCTCGCCGTTGCGCGCCATGGGAAATCCGTCGAAGGTCGTCGCGATCGCGGAGGGCGTGCCGGGGATGCCGAGCAGGCAGGCCGTCACCAGTCCGCCGGCCGAGCCGCCGACATAGACGCCGGTCATCGCCGCGAGCCCCTGCAGCGGGTCGAGCCCGAAGGTGAAGGGCAGCACGACGATGACGGTCATCGTGATCGTGACCCCCGGCAGCGCGCCGCCGATCACGCCGACCAGGGTCCCGAAGAAGAGCGGCAGCAGATATTGGAGCTGGACGATGGTGGTGAGGCCGTTGGCGAGCAGCTCCAGCATGGCTCACCAGTTCGTCCACCTGCCGCGCGGCAGCAGGACCGTAAGATAAGTGTCGAACACGAGATACGTCGCGGCCGACGCCGCCACTGCGATCGCCGCGAGGACGGCCCAGCCGCGGGCGTCGCGCGGCCGGTCGAGCGCCGCCTGCATCGCAGCGACGAACAAGGCGGTGGCGATGCGGTAGCCCAGCGCTGGCAGGGCCGCGACATAGAGACCGAACACGGCGAAGACCAGGCCGACCAGCCGATAGCCGTTGCCGCTGACGCGCCGCGCGGGCCGCCGCTCCGCCGCGCGCACCGGCGCGCGCCGCGCCAGCAGGTCCTGTGCGACGAGGATGACGCTCAGGATCGCCAGGAAGGCGAGCACGATCCGCGGGTAGAAGCCCGGCCCGACCGGCACGAGCGGCAGCTGCGGCAGCCCGAACGAGAAGTAGAGACCGACGAGGCTGATCGCGAGGCAGACGAGCCCCGCGATCGCGTCGCGTCCCAGGGTCATCGCTTCAGCAAGCCGAGATCGGCCGTGATCTGCTTGTTCTCCGCGTCGTTCTTCTTCAGGAACTCGGCAAAGGCCCTGGCATCGAGCTTCTCGGCGCGCGTGCCCTGCTTACGCATCGCGTCCGCGAACTCAGGCTCGGAGGCGGCCTTGATGCAGGATTGCTCCAGCTTCGCGCGCACCGGCTGCGGCGTCCCCTTGGGCACGAGCAGCCCGCGCGACACCTCGTAGACGACATTGACGCCGAGTTCCTTGAGGGTCGGCACGTTCGGCATCTCGGGATCACGCTTTTCGCTGGCGATGGCGATGAAGCGCAGCAATCCCGCCTCGACCTTGCCCTTCTGCGTCAGGTTCGAGTCGGTCAGGTCGACATGCCCGCCGAGCAGCGCATTCATGCGCGGCGCAAGGCCGTCATAGGACACGTACTTGAACTTGATGCCCGCGGCCTTCTCGACCAGCGCCGGGAAGAAGTGGCTGGTCGAGCCGAGCGTCGCGCCGACGGTGATCTGGTTGGGGCGCTTCTTCGCGTCCTCGAGCAGGCCCTTCCAGTCGGTCCATGGCGTCTTGGCGCTGGCGGTGAGCACCGAGGGCGTCGCCGAGATCAGGCAGATCGGCTCGAAGTCCCAGTAATTCACGTCGCTGAGGCCGGCGTAGTACGTCGAGTGAATGTAGTCGTGCACGGCATAGACCGTGTAGCCGTCCGGCGGGGCCGCCTTCGCCTCGCGGGCACCGACGGTTCCCGACGCGCCGCCGACATTGGCGATCACGACGGTCTGGCCGATATGCTTCTGCAGCATCGGCGCGAAGGGACGGAAGATGTTGTCGGTGTCCCCGCCGGCCGCCCACGGCACGATCAGCTTGATCGGGCGCTCCGGATATTCGGCCCGAGCCTGAGCAGCAAGTCCCAACACCAGAATGGCGGCAAGTCCCGTCACGAGACGGCGCATGGGCGACCTCCCTTGTCGTTATGGGCTTCCCTGTCTTTATCGTTCTTGTGGCCGCGATCTTAGCAAGCGGCGCCGGCCCGGCAAACAGGTCGGTTCGGCGATCGGCCGAGCGGTCGTCAGGGTCGAACCCAGGTAACCAGCGCACCGCGCTGAAATTGATTGGCAGCGGGCGGCGTCTTCCGACGTACTTTTTTCGCGCGCCTCCGTCCTGGATGTCGGCGGAGCCCCTTCTCCGCCGTCCTATGGGCAACGGATGAGGCGCGCAATGAACATGCAGGCGAAGCCGTCGGAAGCCGCGGACGAGGCGAAGCAGATGCCGGCGGCCGAGCCCTCGGGCTCCTTCGATGTCCGCTATGCCGCGTTCCTGGAAACGGTAGCGCAGCAGCGCGTGCGCCTGCATCGCTATTGCGCGCGGATGACCGGGTCGGTCCTCGACGGCGAGGACGTGATGCAGGAAGCGCTGTTGCAGGCGTACCGCAAGATCGACCAGCTCGACCGGGCGGAAGCGGTGCGGCCGTGGCTGTTCCGTATCGCCCACAACCGCTGCATCGATTTCCTTAGGAGCCGGACGGCACGCGAGCGCGCGGAGGCGGTTTCGGCCGAGGACGATATCATCCTGCCTGTCGACCCGGCTGGCGCGGGCCCCGGCCGCGCGATCGAGCGGCTGGTCGTGCATCTCCCGCCGAAGGAGCGCGCCTGCGTCCTCCTCAAGGATGTGTTCGACCATCCCCTCGAGGAGATCGCGGATCTGGTCGGCTCCACGGTGGGCGGCGTTAAGGCGGCGCTCAATCGCGGCCGCGCGAAACTCGCGGCACTGCCCTTGGCGACCACGGCGCCGGCTCGCCCGGCCGACCCGGCGCTCTCGCAGCTGCTCCAGCGCTATGTGGAGCTCTCCAACCGCCGCGACTGGGACGCCGTGCGCGCCCTCACCAGCGCCGATGCGCAGTTGCGCGTCGCCGATTGCTTCAAGGGTCTGCTCAGGAACTCGCCATATTTCGCCAAGTACGCCGAGGCCGAAGCGCCGTGGCGGCTCGCCGCCGGCGCGATCGATGGCGAGCCGGTCGTCTTCGTACTTCACCGGCACGACAGCGAATGGCGAGCGAGCTATCCGGTCCGCCTCGGCGCCGCGGACGGGCTCATCGCCCGCATCGCCGACTACTATTCCTGCCCGTGGATCCTGCAGGAGGCGCGCTCGCTGGTCGTGGTTCACGATAGGACCGAGATGCACCCCGAGTAGCCGCGCAAAAATCTGTCGGGCGCGCGCGTATCCCGGCGCGCGCCGCCTTCGTCCTATCTGGACGTTCAACACCTCCCCCACGAGGAAGCCGATGCAGCTCTATTACTCGGAAACGCTCCATCCCCGCAAAGTCTGCGCCGTGGCGAAGTATCTGCGCTCGCCGGTCGAGTTCGTGCGCGTGAGCCTGTCCAAAGGCGAGCAGCGTACGCCGGCGTATCTTGCGATGAACCCCAACGGCCGCGTGCCGCTGCTGCGGGACGGCCACCGCATGATCTGGGAGTCGGTCGCGATCATGTGCCATCTGTCCGACAAGGCGGGCGCCGACCTCTGGCCGCATGAC
>DATAAP010000171.1:0-3773 GCA_036260035.1 Alphaproteobacteria bacterium
GCGCTGTCGCATCTTGGCACTTACACTGTCGGAAACCCATACATGCCGGCGCGGGGGTAGGCCGTAAGTCATTGATCCAGATCAAAGTTAATCCTTGGCGCGATCTTTGCTTCGACTCGGGCGCTGACTTCTCGGGGTGAACTCATGCGACAGACCACGATTTGGACCGCCGCCGCGGCGGCCGTTACCTTCGGCGTCATGGACGCGCAGGCCGCCCCGCGGACTTTCGACCTTCAATTCACCTCCACCACGCCGGGCGACACATCATTCGGCGCCGGGTTCTTCACGATCGACGACGGCATCCTCGCCACCCCTGGCACCTACAGCGATCCATCGCTCGTGCTCGATTTTCAGGCGGACTTTTTTGGGACGCCGTTCGGAAACCTGTCGTTCGATGAGGGCGATCTGAACGCACTTAACCTGAAGGTCTTCACCGCCGGCCAGCTCGGGACAGTGAGTTTCGGGACCACCCAGAACGGCAGCGACCCATTTCTGATTGCGGGCTTCTTCAATTCGACAATCCTAACCGCGAACGACAGCGACCCGAACACGACCGACCCGTTGGTCACCTATGCGACAACGGTCGTGCCCGAGCCCGGCAGCCTAGCGCTGCTTGCCGCTGGTGCCGCGGCTATCCCGCTGCTGCGCCGGCGCCGCGCAAAGCGCGCTGACGCCTGACGCTCGGCCGGCCGGGACGCCGAGCCCGTGCCCTTCGACTCGACAGCGGCAACTAGGTCGGAGGCCGCGCTGGCGCGCCCTCGGCGCCTCGCGGCCTATCTGCGTGATCCCGAGCTGGCCGCACGTCATGCGAAGCTGCGACGTCACGCGGCGAACATCGTCGGCAGCAACTACGACATCTCGCGCGTCTGCAACTTGCGCTGCGAAGGCTGCCTGTTCTTCGAAGGCTCCGACTACGTCAGCCATGCCGACGAAAAGAGCGAGGCTGAGTGGGATGCGTTTTTCGCCGAGGAGGCCGCGCGCGGGGTCAACCTCCCATATCTTGCCGGCGCCGAGCCGGCTCTGCAGCGGCAGCGGCTGCATCTCGCGGCGAAGCATTTCCGGCGCGGTGTGATCTTCACCAACGGGACGGTGCCGATCGACCTCGACCTGCCGTTCACGATCCACGTCTCGCTATGGGGGGCTGAGGACGACACGGCGCGCCTGCGCGGTGGCGACAGCTTCGAGCGCGCCTTGCGCAACTTCGCGGGCGATCCGCGGGCCCGTTTCGTCTATACGGTCAATGCACAGAATATCGGCAATGCGCGCCGCGCTGCCGAACTCTGTGCAGAGCTGGGCGCAAGATTGACCTTCAGCCTGTTCAGCCCGACCACGCTTTATCGCTGGAAGATCGCGCAGGCGGCGCCCAACGACGACGCGTATTTCCGGATCAGCGGACCGCAACAGAATCTGGCGCTCGATGCGGCGCACCTCGACGAAATCCGAGCGCTCCTAGATCGGCTCATCGACGAATTCCCCGACACCCTGATCTACACCAAAGCCTATAACCGCTGGGTCACCAATCCGGCGGGGCTCTACCGGATCGATCCCGCGACTGGCTGGGCGCTCGATTGCGAGACGCGGCGCGCTTCGCATCATCGGCACTTCCGCACCGACCTGACCAGCAGCGACAGCAAATGCTGCAGCCCCAACGTAGACTGCCGCGACTGCCGCGCCTACGCCATGGCGTCCGGCACGGCGGTCAGCCGGTTCAAGCGCTTCCTGGGCAGCGAGCGTGACTTCCGCGATTGGGTCGACATGGCCGAGCAGTGGTGCCGGCTGTTCTTCTACGACTGGGACGAGCTGGACTGATCCGGCCCGAGCCGGCGCTCGAAGAACAAGCCGCTGCCTAGCGAGGCCGCGCCAGCGCGGCGCGCTACGTTGATCGTATCGCGCGTGTGCTCGTCGCAGAAGAACCGGAACCGCTTGAGCCCGCTAGCTGCCGCCCGGCGCGCCGCCTCATCCAGGATCATCACGTTCGCCCAGCCGTGCCGCAAATGCGGCGCCACGACGTTGACCTCGACCCTCGCTATGCCGGCAGACCGCGTCATCAGCATGGCGCCACCGATCTTGCCGTCGAGCATCAGCACGACCGAGAGATCATTGTCGTAATGTAACGTCTCCTGCGCCACGATCCGCGCTGCGATCGTTGCCGGCAGAGTGGCGAGCTCCGTCGCAACGAGCCGGATCAGCTGGAAACGCGGCGCCTCCGATAGGTTGACGATGCGCGCCGTGGGCGGAATCTTCCCGCCGCGCTCGAGCCAGCGCCGCATGACGTTGATGATTGGCGCAAACTTGGCGCCATCTGTCTCGAAACCGAGAAAGCGCCGCGACCGCGTGAAGCCGGTTGCTCGAAGGAATGCCTCCGCTTCGCTCCCCTCGCCGACCATGCTCCAGCTGCGGAGCCGGTCGGTTTCGTCGGCCGCTGCCGCGGCGACTGCCTCGATCAGCGCGCGGCCGATGCCGCGCCGCCGAAAGGGCGAAACGACATGGACCTCGACTGGAAAGCCGCCCGGAGCCCAAGCGGCGGCCGCGGCGCCGACCAGATGCGGCTCGCCTTCCGCCGCGGCGAGGAAGAACATGTCCGGCGCCTCGGTCGCCGAGAACACGTCGGGCAGCAGCATGCGTGCGGCGCGCATTTCGCCGTCCAACGCGCGACGGATCGTCGTACCGCTCGGTGCCGTTTTGCTTGTCACGCCTCTGATACTTACTCGATAATTCGCGCCGGCGCAGGACAGTCTTTAGCCGAGAATCCATCCTGACAGTCAGTGCGTGAAACCGATGCCGCGTCGGCTCCTTGTCATCGGCTGCGAGTCGGCGGATTGGTCGGCGATTCATCCGCTGACCGAGGCCGGGACGATGCCCAACCTGCACCGCCTGATCGAGGGCGGCGCGAGCGGCGTGCTGACCGGCCTCCCACCCCTGCAGCGCGATATGCTGTGGACGTCGGTCGCGACCGGCTGCCGCGCGGGGCGTCATGGCGTGACGGGCCCGACCGAGCTTCGGCCCGACGGCGGCGGGATCCAGCCGGCAGGCCATCGCTCTTGGCGCGCGCCCGCCTTCTGGGAGATTCTGGCAAGCGCCGGCATCCGCACCACTGTCGTCAACTGGCCGACAACGCGTCCCGGCAGGCGCTGGGCCGCCGATGTCATCGACGACAGTTTCGCGCAGGCGCACGGAAAGGATTTCGACGATTGGCCCCTGCCGCCCGACTGCGCGCCGCAGGTGCTGCGCGCTACGCTGCGCGGGCTGCGCATCCATCCCGGCGACATCGCGGCATCGGAGATCGCCGCATTCGTGCCGGACCTCCGTGCAGTAGATCAAGCGACCGATCCAAGCCTCGCGCAGCTCGCCCATATACTCGCGGAATCGGCGAGCGTTCATGCTGCGGCGACCCATCTCGTCGCGGAGTCGCCCTGGCAGGTCCTCGCGGTCCACTACCGGCTTATCGATCACACGCAGCGCGCGTTTCTCCAGTTCAAGTCTGATCCGGCAGCTGATCCGATGGCCGCCCGGCCCTATGGCGGTGTGGTCGATGCCGCTTACCGCTTTCAGGACATGCTGATCGGACGCCTGCTAGACCTCTGCGGACCTGACACCGATGTGCTCATCGTGTCCCCGAACGGCATGTCCCAGTCGGTAGAGGAAAGCACGCGCCCGATGCCGCGCGCGGAGGGTATCCTGGTCGCGCACGGGCCTTCGACCGCGCGCGACCGCATCGTGCACGGTGCAACGATGTTCGACATCGCGCCAACAATCCTGGCGCTGTTCGGCGT
>DATAAP010000172.1:0-13886 GCA_036260035.1 Alphaproteobacteria bacterium
CCGAACAGCACCGCGTTGATCACGGTGCCGTTCTGCTGCGCGAGCTCGCGCATGTCGAAAAGGACTGCCTGCCGGGCGAGCTGGCGCGCCGCCGCCATGACGCGCTCGCTTTCGAAGCGGCCGTCGGCCATCTGCATCTTCTCCACGGTGGCGTAGATGCGATGGGTCGAGGCGACGAGCGTGGTGCGCTCCGGGCTGACGTAGCCGTTCTGCATCGCGCGGCCGGCCTCGATCAGCTCCGAGGCGACCATCAGGTCGATGTTGCCGGGGCTGGGCGTCAGCGCCATTACCGGTTGTCGGCTGTCGAGCGTGTCGGCGCGCGCGGGGAAAATTTCGACATAGTATGTCGTGGCGCCCGTGCGCTGCGCGACGCCGGGGATCGACGTGCTCTGCACAGGAAAGCCCTCGGCCGTTGCCGCATCGACCAGCCAGTCCGCCAGCACGCCGCCGCCCTCGCCGCCCAGTGCCGCGATCAGGATCGTGACGGGGCGCTCGGGCAGCGCGCTCACGACGCGGGCACCTCGCGCGCCAGCCAGCCGATCACGCGCCGCCGCACGGCCTCGAGCGCGCGGTCGAACCAGCCTGGGTTCTGGACGATGTCGGCCTTGTAGAAGGACGGGCACAGCACCGCGGCGTGCGCAACCTCGCCGCACACGCCGCAGCCGACGCAGCCATTGTTCACATGCGCGACCGGATCGGTGCGCAGCGGATCGCTGGTGGGCTTCACTGTCAGCGATGGACAGCCGGAAAGGCGGATACAGGAATGATCGCCGGTGCAGACATCCTCGTCGACGCCGAAGCGCGTGCGCACCACGCGCTCTCCCGCCGCCATCGCCTTGGCGATCTGCGGGCGCATGCGGCGCTGGCGCTCGAGCTGGCATTCGCCGTCGGCGACGATGACCTTGAGGCCGGGCTCCGTGGTCGTCATCGCTTCGCGCAAGGTGCGCACCATCGTGCCGATATTGTAGGTGCGGATCGTCCGCAGCCATTTGACGCCCACGCCCTTCAGCGCGTTCTCGATCGACATGTCGACCGGATCGTTATGCGCGTTGCGGCCGGAGGAGGGGATGTTCTGCGTGCCGGTGGCCGAGGTGTAGCCGTTCTTCATGATCACCAGCACGGAGTCGTTCTTGTTGAACACCGCGCTGGAGACGCCGGTCGAGAGGCCGTTGTGCCAGAAGCCGCCATCGCCCATCACGCTGATCACGCGCTTGTTGAAGGCGGGTGCTACTCCGGTCGAGCTGGCAAGCCCGAGCCCGTAGCCGAGCACGGTGTTGCCGAGATTGAAGGGCGGCAAAGTCGAGAAGGTATGGCAGCCGATGTCGGCGCTGATGTGCAGCCTGCCCACTTCCTTCTCGACGATCTTCATGGCGCTGAACACCGGCCGCTCCGGGCAACCGACGCAGAAGCCGGGCGGGCGCGCCGGCACGGGCGCTCCCAGCCGCTCCGCCGCGCGCTTCTTCGATGCTGTCGCCTGCGCGAAGGCTTTCGTCACGGCGGCGAGATCCAGCCCGCGCGGCACGGCGCCCTCGATGAATTTCGCGACGCCGGTCAGCACGACCTCGCCGGTGTACTCGCCGGCCATCGGCAGCACGTCCTTGCCGACGACCGTGGTGTTGAGATCGGCCTTGCGCAGGACGGCGTGGATCGCCTCCTCGATGTAGTTGGGCTGCCCTTCCTCGACGACCAGCACGGCACGCTTGCCCGCGCAGAAGGCGCTGACCTCATCCGGGATCATCGGATAGGTGACGTTCATCACATAGAGCGGCACCTGCGTCGCGCCGAACGCGTCGGCCAATCCTAGCTGCTGCAGCGCACGCACGACCGTATTGTACATGCCGCCCTGCAGGACGATGCCGATGTCGTCGTGCTTGCCGGCGAAGGTCTCGTTGAGCCTGTGCTCGCGGATGAACTTCACGGCGGCGGGCCAGCGCACCTCGATCTTGTGCTTCTCCTGCGCATAGGTCGACGGCGGCAGGCAAATGCGGCTGTAGTCGAAGCTCGGGTTCTCGAGCGCGTGCTTGCGCGAGAAGGCCGGCGGCCTGTTGTCCTTGGTCTTGAAGCTGCCATGGACGTGGCAGGCCCGGATGCGCAGCTCGAGCATCACCGGCGTGTTGCTCGCTTCCGACAATTCGAACCCTTTCTCGACCATGTCGGTGATGGTCGTCAGGTTCGGCCGCGGGTCGAGCAGCCAGATCTGCGACTTCGTCGCGAAGGCGTGCGAGCGCTCCTGGATGATGCTCGCACCTTCGCCGTAGTCCTCGCCGACGATGATCAGCGCGCCGCCGCGCACACCAGCCGAAGCGACGTTCGACAGCGCGTCCGAGGCGACGTTGGTGCCGACCGTCGACTTCCACGTTACCGCGCCGCGCAAGGGATAATTGATCGAAGCGCCGAGCATGGCCGCGGCGCCCGCCTCGTTCGCCGCCGGCTGGAAGTGGACGCCGAGCTCGTCGAGGATGTCCTTGGCGTCCGCCAGCACGTCGATCAAATGGGAAACCGGCGCGCCCTGGTAGCCGCCGATATAGCTGACGCCGGATTGCAGCAGGGCCTTGGTGACGGCGAGGATGCCTTCGCCATGGAAGGTGCCGCCCGCGCCAAGGCGCAGGGCCTCGACTTCCTTCTTGAACGAGCGCTCCATCGGCCCTCCCGCCAGCCGTCGCGGTGCAGGCGATATTTTAGACCTAAAACAACCGGCCGCAACGCCTCAATCAGCGGGCTTGCGCTGGGTCTGCGTGATCAGCACGCCGGCCAATACCACGGCGGCGCCGGCGAAGACGAACGGGTCGAGCGCCTCGCCGTAAAACAGCACGCCGATCGTGGCGATCAGCGGCAGGCGCAGATAGTCGAGCGGAATGACCCGCGCGACCGGCGCATTGCGGAAGGCGGAGGTGAGCGCATGGTGTGCCAACAGGCCACACGCCGCGAGCAGGACGATCAGCGGGACGTCGGCCAACGGGATCGGCCGCCAGTCCGTCAGGGCCAGGACGAGCCCAATGGGCGTCTGGATCAGGCACATCCAGAACGGTACCGAGACCGAGGCATCGGTGCGGCTCAGCACGCGGGTACTGAGATGCGCCGCGGCATAGGACAGCGCCGCCACCAGCATGACGAGCACGTCCCAGGAGACGCCCGCCGGGCTCGGACGGACGATCACCAGGGTGCCGACCAGACCGAGCGCGAGGCCGAGCCGCTGGGCGCTGTTGGTGCGCTCGCCGAGCAGCACGGCCGCCATGACCACCGACCACAGCGGCGTCGTGAACTCGACCGCGAATACCGTGGCCAGCGGCAGCACGGTCAGCGCGTAGATCCACGCCCATTGCCCGATGAGATGGACGAAGTTGCGGATGAACTGCAGCTTCAGCTGCGCGGTGCGAAGCTGCCGCAGGCCGCTGCCGCCCAAAGCCGCCGCGGCGACGATCAGCGGCAAGCCGACGCCGCTGCGCATGAACAGGATCTGGTAGACGGAGAGCGTGTCGCTCAGCTCGCGCACGCACAGCGCCATCGTCGAGAACGAAACGACGGCGGCCATCATCCAGGCGACGCCGCGCCATGGAGAGACCGGCGCCGCGGTGGCGCGCACTTCATCCATGCGCGGCTGCTTAGCGCACGCGCTCCGGACTGGCAAAGCTCATTGCGGGAGGGGCGCCATGACGGGCGCGCGTGGCTTCGCTTACCCCGGTTCGGGAATCGCGCGCGCCTCGCTCAGCCGCTCGAAGCACTCCGCTTCCTTTCCCTGCTGATCGGCGGCGCGCGCACCATTGAGCAGAACTTGCATCTGCCTGCGCTTGGACGCGGGCAGCGCGGCGGCGCCCGCTGGAGCCTGGGCGCCGGGCGGCGTCGCTGCTTCGCCCGCAGCGCCTGAAGGCGACTCCGGAAGTTTGGTCGAGAGAGCATACTGGCTCGCGAGCAGATCGATCTCCTCGGAGCAGGTCGCCGCCTCGAGCTGCGGAGCGAACGCCACCACCGCGACGCCGACAGCAACAAGCCAGATCGGCTTCACCGCAACGATGTCACAGCCCCATCGCGGGCACGGCATGACCGTTGCCCGACTGCGAATGGCTGCCGCCGGGCTGCGAGATGCCGCGCAGCGCGTAAGCCGGCGCCTTTGACTTCAGATGCGTCGCAAGGTCGGCCAGCGACACGATACCGACGAGCCGCTTGTCCCGGTTGACGACCGGCAGGCGCCGGATCTGCTGCTCGGCCATGTTGTCGGCGATGTGCTCGACGGATTCATCCTCGAAACAGTATTTCACCTCGGCGCTCATGAGGTCGCTCACCTTGGTCGAGGCCGGATCGCACGAGCGCGCCACGCCGCGCACCGCAATGTCGCGATCGGTGATCATGCCGACGAGCTTGTCGTTTTCGCCGACCGGCAGCACGCCGATGTCGAGCTCGGCCATCCGCGCCGCTGCTTTCTGAATCGAATCGTTCGGACTGGCGACGCTTACATCCTTCGTCATCACGTCTCGGATTTTCATAGGAACCTCCGCAATATCTGCAGAATCTACCGGTGCAACGACAGCACACGGGGCCTGTTCCCTGTCGCGAACGGCCGCAGCTCGGTATCAGAGTCCGACCGGAAGACCTACCGCGCGCGCTCGAGCGTGACGAAGCTCATCGGCGGCGGACCGGGATGGCGTTCGCGCGCCGTCTCGCGCCACTCGTCCGGATCGAGCGGCGGGAAGAACGTGTCGCCTTCGACGTCGATCTCGATCTCAGTCAGATGAATCACCTGCGCCATCGGCAGCACGAGCTCGAAGATCTGCGCGCCCCCGATCACCATCGCCTCGTCCCCGAGCATCGATTCCTGCGCGAGCCGCAGCGCCTCTTCGAGGCTGTAGGCGTTGACTACGCCGCGCGCACGGAAATCGCGGTCGCGCGTGATGACGATGTTGAGCCGGTTGGGCAGCGGCCGGCCGATGGACGCGTAGGTCCTGCGGCCCATGATGACCGGGCGGCCGATGGTGAGCCGCTTGAAGCGCTTGAGGTCCTCCGGCGCGTGCCACGGCAGCGCATTGTCGCGGCCGATGACCCGGTTGTGGGACATCGCGACGACGAGCGCGATCTTCATCTAGACGGCCACGGGCGCGGCGATGTGCGGATGCGGGTCGTAGCCGACGAGTTTGAAGTCCTCGTAGCGGAAGCCGAAGATATCCTTCACCGCCGGATTGATCTCGATGCGTGGCAGCGCGCGTGGTGCACGCGAGAGCTGCGTCAGCGCCTGCTCGACATGATTGAGATAGAGATGCGCATCGCCGAGCGTGTGCACGAACTCGCCGGGCTTCAGGTCGGTCACCTGCGCCACCATCATCGTCAGCAGCGCGTAGGACGCGATGTTGAACGGCACGCCCAGGAACACGTCGGCCGAGCGCTGGTAGAGCTGGCAGGAGAGCTTGCCTTCCGCCACGTAGAACTGGAACAGGCAGTGGCAGGGCGGCAGCTTCATCTTGCCGATATCCGCGACGTTCCACGCGCTGACGATCAGGCGGCGGCTGTCGGGATTGCGGCGGATCTGGTCGATCACGTCCGCGATCTGGTCGATGCGGCGGCCGTCGGGTGCCGGCCAGGAGCGCCACTGGTGCCCGTAGACGGGACCGAGGTTGCCGTTCGCATCCGCCCACTCGTTCCAGATGCTGACGCCGTTCTGCTGCAGGTAGCGAACGTTGGTGTCGCCGGCGAGGAACCACAGCAGCTCGTGGATGATCGACTTGACGTGCAGCTTCTTGGTCGTGACCAGCGGGAAGCCCTCGGCCAAGTCGAAACGCATCTGGTGGCCGAATACGCTCTTGGTCCCCGTCCCCGTACGGTCACGCTTGATCGTGCCCTTGTCGAGTATGAGCTGCAGCAGGTCGTGGTATTGCTTCATCGTGGGTCCGGCCCCGGCGAATCGTCGCCTTTCGGCGACTCTAACGCCTCGCCGCGCTGGGCCGCCACTGGGTTAGCGCGACTTTAACCACGCCGCATGTGGGGCTCTTCCCCCGCCCTTGGCGAATGCCTATATTTCCCCCGTCGGGAAACCGACTATGGCGATAAACGTCGCGCGTAATAGCCGATGCGGACCCGGGGGCAGTGCCCGGCGCCTCCACCAATTCGGCGGCCTGCCCAAATACGTTTGGGCGGCCGCCCTCCTATGGGGGCGAACCAGGATCGACGCGCGGGTAAAGGTGCGATTTTTGCCCGGCATGGTTCCGCCGTTATCGGGCCAATCCAGAGATGCCAACGACAACGTGGCTCTCGCTGCCAAGGCTGCTTGATAACCCTTAATTGGGTTGATAGCAGAGTAGGCTAGCGCGGTTCGGGGGGCACCGGGCAACAGAAGCCCCCCACTCCATCAGCCCCGCCGGGGGAGGGATACGACTTGGGCGCCGATCTTCTGCAGTTCGACAAATTGATGGAAGAAGCGCTGCTGCAGGGCGTCGTCCGCAAGGCGCTCAGCATCTTCGCCGACCGCGGCATCATCGGGCAGCACCACTTCTACATCACCTTCCGCACCGCGGACCCTGCGGTAACCCTGCCCGACCATCTCCGCGCCCGCTACACGCCGGAGATGACGATCGTCCTGCAGCACCAGTTCTGGGGCCTCGAGGTCGACGACAACGGCTTTGCGGTGACCCTCAGCTTCGAGGGCAAGCACGAGCGGCTGAAGGTGCCATGGGGTGCCGTCGTCGCCTTCGTCGATCCGTCGGTGCAGTTCGGGCTGCAGTTCACGCGCGGCGAGGCCAAGACCGAGGAGCCCGCCCCTGCCGAGACGAAGAAGGCAGAGCCGCCGCAGGCGCTGCCGAAGCCGCCAACGCCCCCTGCCGGTGGCGAGGGCCGCGTGGTGGCGCTCGACCAGTTCCGCAAGAAGTAAGCCCGCCATCCACGACCAAGAGGGAGCCCGGAATCCCCGGAGCCAGCGCATGCCCGAGTTCACGTATCGCGACCTGATCGAAGTCGCCGACGACGACACGCCCTACCGCAAGCTCACCGGCGACCATGTCGCGAAGGCCAGCTTCAACGGCCACTCGATGCTGCAGGTCGCACCCGAGGCGCTGACGACGCTGGCGAGCCACGCCTTCAACGACATCTCGCATCTGCTGCGGCCGGGGCATTTGCAGCAGCTCCGCGCCATCCTCGACGATCCCGAGGCCTCCGCGAACGACCGCTTCGTCGCGTTCGAGCTGTTGAAGAACGCCAACATCTCCGCGGGTGGCGTGCTGCCGATGTGCCAGGACACCGGCACCGCGATCATCATGGGCAAGAAGGGCCAGCAGGTCTGGACCGGCGCCGACGATTCCGAGGCGCTGGCGCGCGGCGTGCACAAGAGCTTCACCGAGCGCAACCTGCGCTACAGCCAGGTGGCGCCGCTGAAGATGTTCGAGGAAGTGAACACCGGCGACAACCTGCCCGCCCAGATCGAGCTCTATGCCACCGACGGCGACGAATACGACTTCCTTTTCGTCGCCAAGGGCGGCGGCTCCGCCAATAAGACGTTCCTGTTCCAGGAGACGCCGGCGCGGCTGACCGAGGCGGGCTTGCTGAAGTTCCTGGACGAGAAGATCAAGACGCTCGGCACCGCCGCGTGCCCGCCCTACCACCTGGCGATCGTCGTCGGCGGCCCGTCCGCCGAATTCACGCTCAAGACCGTGAAGCTCGCGAGCTGCCGCTATCTCGACGCCCTGCCCGCGCAGGGCAACAAGTACGGCCAAGCCTTCCGCGACCGCGAGATGGAGCAGAAGGTCCACAAGCTGACACAGGCCAACGGCATCGGCGCGCAGTTCGGCGGCAAGTATTTCTGCCACGACGTGCGCGTCATCCGCCTGCCGCGCCACGGCGCCAGCCTGCCGATCGGCATCGGCGTGTCGTGCTCGGCCGACCGCCAGGCGCGCGGCCGCATCACAGCAGACGGCGTGTTCCTGGAGCAGCTCGAGACCGATCCGGCGAAATACATGCCGGATATCGACATGACGAAATTCGGCGGCGAGGTCGTGCGCATCGACCTCAACCAGCCGATGAGCGAGATCCGCAAGACGCTCTCGCGCTTCCCGATCACGACGCGCGTGATGCTCACCGGGCCGCTGATCGTCGCGCGCGATGCGGCGCACGCGAAGCTCAAGGCGAAACTCGACGCCGGCGAGCCGCTGCCCGACTACTTCAAGAACCACTGCGTCTACTACGCCGGCCCGGCGAAGACGCCCAAGGGCTACGCGTCGGGCGCGTTCGGGCCGACTACGGCGGGGCGCATGGACTCTTTCGTCGACCAGTTCCAAGCCGCGGGCGGCAGCTACGTGATGGTGGCGAAGGGCAACCGCTCGAAGGCGGTCACCGACGCCTGCAAGAAGCATGGCGGCTTCTATCTGTGCTCGGTCGGCGGCGAGGGTGCCGTGCTGGCGCAGGACTGCATCAAGAAAGTCGAGTGCATCGCCTATCCGGAGCTCGGCATGGAAGCGATCTGGCGCATCGAGGTGGTCGACTTCCCCGCCTTTATCGTCGTCGACGACAAGGGCAACGACTTCTTCGCGAAGCTGCAGCACTGATTGCGCGTCTAAGAAAAGTTGAGTTTGATGGAGGGGCGGGTTCCAACCCGCCCCTACTGCTTTTCAGGGGAGCACGATGGCGGACGGACTCACCGACTTCATCGCCGGCCTGCCGAAGGCGGAGCTGCATCTGCATATCGAGGGCAGTCTCGAGCCGGAGCTAGCCTTTGCGCTGGCACAACGCAACGGCGTGCGCCTGTCCTATGCCTCGGTCGAGGCGCTGCGGGCGGCCTATGCCTTCACCAACCTGCAGAGCTTCCTCGACATCTACTACCAGGGCATGTCGGTGCTGCTGCACGAGCAGGATTTCTACGACCTTGCCTGGGCGTATCTGGAGAGGGCGAAGCGGCAGAACGTCATCCATGCGGAGATCTTCTTCGATCCGCAAGGCCACACCGCGCGCGGCGTGCCGATGGCAGCGGTCGTCAACGGGCTGCATCGCGCGCTGGCCGATGCGGAGGCGAGGCTGGGGATCACATCGCAACTGATCCTGTGCTTCCTGCGCCACCTCGACGAGGATGACGCGCTGCGCACGCTCGACGCCGCGATGCCGTTCCGCGAGCGCATCGCCGGCGTGGGCCTCGACTCTTCGGAAGTCGGGCATCCGCCCAGCAAATTCCAGCGCGTCTTTAAACGTGCGCGCGAACACGGCTTTCATGTCGTCGCCCATGCCGGCGAGGAAGGCCCGCCCGAATACATCTGGGAGGCGCTCGACGTGCTCGGCGTCGAGCGCATTGACCATGGCGTGCGTGCACTCGAGGACAAGGCGCTGGTGCGCCGGCTGCGCGACGACCGCATTCCGCTGACCGTGTGCCCGCTCTCGAACGTGAAGCTGCGCGTGTTCGACACGTTGCACAAGCACCCGCTCCGCGCGATGCTGGAGAACGGCCTCGCCGCGACGGTCAACTCCGACGATCCCGCCTATTTCGGCGGCTATATCGGCGAGAATTTCATCGAGACGGCGCAGGCGCTCGACCTCACCAAGCGCCAGCTCCACGAGCTCACGCGCAACGCATTCGCCGGCTCGTTTCTGGCCGACGATGCACGGCGCGATCTCGTCGCCCGCGTCGATCGGTACTGCGCCGGATAGGCGATGGCCGTCGAGTCGGATTTCGTCGCCACCGTGCTCGACCTGCTGTCGCGCTGGGGCGGCGTCTCCGCGCGACGGATGTTCGGTGGATACGGGATCTACCGGCAGGGCCTGATGTTCGCGCTAGTGGCCGACGACGTGCTCTATATGAAAGTCGACGACCAGAACCGGCCGGCCTTCCAGGAGGCCGGAATGGGCCCGTTCACCTATGACGGCAAGAGCAAGACCGTCACCCTCCCTTACTGGGAGGCGCCGTCCGAGCTGTTCGACGATGCCGACGCGATGATCGCCTGGGCGAAGGACGCGTTCGCGGCAGCCCTGCGGGCGCGCAAACCGGCGAAATCAGGCAAGCCCCTGATCGCAAAACAAAAACCGGCGCGCCGGAAGATTACGAAGATTTAATCCGCCGGCCAGCTTGCGGTCAGCCCGCCATCGCTATGTCAGAGCGGAGACGCCGGACGTCCCGGCGCAAACCTGCCTGACCCGATGGAGGAATGAAGATGTATCTGAAGGCCTTTCACAGCGCAGACGAGCGGCCGGCGGCGAAGCGTCCCCGGGCGGTCGCGCTCGGCGCAGCGGCGTTTGCCGCCGTGATGCTGGTGACGCCGTTCGCCTATGCGCGGCCGGCGCCTGACAGCTTCGCCGATCTCGCCGCCAAAGTGACCCCGGCCGTCGTCAACGTATCGACGACCCAGGAGGTCGAGCGCGGGCCCGGCCGGCTGCCGCAGATGCCGTTCCCGCCCGGCTCGCCGTTCGAGGAGTTCTTCAAGCGCTTCTTCGAGGAGCAGAACTACTCGGCAAATCCTGCGCGCACGACGGCGCTCGGCTCCGGCTTCATCGTCGATCCGGCCGGCTATGTCGTGACCAACAACCACGTGGTCGGCAAGGCGAGCAAGATCGACGTGACGCTGACCGACGGCCGCAAGTTCGACGCGAAGCTGATCGGCCGCGACGAGAAGACCGATCTCGCGCTCCTGAAGATCGAGGCGGAGCGTCCGCTGCCCTTCGTCGATTTCGGCGACTCCAACGCGATCCGCGTCGGCGACTGGGTGATGGCGGTCGGCAATCCGTTCGGCCTCGGCGGCAGCGTTACGGCCGGCATCGTGTCGGCGCGCGGCCGTGACATCCGCTCCGGACCGTATGACGACTTCCTGCAGATCGACGCGGCGATCAACCGCGGCAACTCCGGCGGGCCGACCTTCGACATGAACGGCGCGGTTGTCGGCGTGAACACCGCGATCTACTCGCCCAATGGCGGCAGCGTCGGCATCGGCTTCGCCATCCCGTCGTCGATCGCCAAGCCGGTGATCGCCGAGCTGCGCGAGCACGGCAAGGTCGACCGCGGCTGGCTGGGCGTCCAGATCCAGGAAGTGACACCGGAGATCGCCGCCGGACTCGGCATGAACAAAGCCGAGGGCGCGCTGGTCGCGGCGGTGACGCCGGACAGCCCCGCTGCCAAGGCCGGCATCAAGCAGGGCGACGTCATCCTCGGCATCGACGGCAAACCCGTGGAGCGGCTCAAGGATCTGACGCTCAACGTGGCGAATCAGAAGGCCGGCAGCAAAGTCGCGCTGAGCGTCTGGCGCGATGGTCGCACCCAGGACCTGCAGGCCTCGATCGCGCAGATGCCGCAAGAGATCGCTCAGGCCGGCAGCCCCGCCTCTCCCGAACGCGCCGAAACCGGCCAGCTCGGCCTCGCGCTCGCGCCGCTCACGCCGGAACTGCGTCAGCGTTTCGGCCTCGAGGACGACGTGAAGGGCGTGGTCGTGACGGCCGTGCGTCCCGGCAGCCCGGCGGCTGAGATCGGCTTGCGCCCCGGCGACGTGGTGAAGAAGGTCAACCAGACCGACGTCACGGCGCCACGCCAGCTGATCCAACAGATCGAGGTGGCGCGCAAGGACGGCCGCGACGCGGTCCTGCTGCTGGTCGCCCGCGGCGACAACCAGCGCTTCGTGGCACTGCCGGTCGGCAAGGCCTGAGGCGCGACGGGGGCCGGCCCTTCCTCTCCGGGTCGGCCCCTCTTTTCCTGCAGCGCCCGATCCTGTAATCCCGGCACGCGGCCATGCGCGTTCTGGTCATAGAAGACGATCCCGACGCGGCCCGCTTCCTGGTCAAGGGACTCAAGGAGAGCGGCCATGTCGTCGACCACGCCGACAACGGCAACGACGGGCTGTTCCTTGCGACGAGCGGGAAGCACGACGTGATGGTCATCGACCGCATGCTGCCTGGCATGAACGGCCTCGCGATCATCGAGGCCTTGCGCAAGGAGGGCCGCAGGACGCCTGTGCTGATCCTGTCCGCGCTCGGCGAGGTCGACGAGCGCGTGCGCGGCTTGCGCGCCGGCGGCGACGATTATCTAACCAAGCCCTTCGCTTTCGCCGAGCTGCTGGCGCGAATCGAGGCGCTGGCGCGCCGCGGCGAGGCGGAGACGCCGAAGACGACGCTCGTCGTTGACGATCTCAAGATGAATCTGCTCGCGCGCACCGTCACGCGCGGCGGGCGCTCGATCGAGCTGCAGCCGCGCGAGTTCCGGCTGCTCGAATACCTGATGCGGCATGCGGGGCACGTCGTCACCCGCACCATGCTGCTCGAGAATGTCTGGGACTATCATTTCGATCCGCAGACCAATGTGATCGACGTGCATATCAGCCGGCTGCGGCAGAAGATCGACAAGGGCTTCGCCCAGCCGCTGCTGCACACGGTGCGCGGCGCCGGCTACAGCCTGCATCCGCCGCGCTGACCTTTCGATGCGCCTGCACCTGTTCCGCACCTCGACCTTCCGGTTCGCGCTGGTCTATGTCGGGCTGTTCGCGACCTCGGCGCTGCTGCTGCTCGGGTTCATCTACGTGACCACGGCCGGCTATGCCAGCCGGCAGACCGACGAGGTGATCCTTGCGCAGATCGCCGGCCTCGCCGAGCAGTATCGGCAGCGCGGCCTCGACGGCGTCGCCACCACGATCGCGCAGCGCGCCGCGCGCAACCCGCGCGGCCATGCGGTCTATCTGCTCGCCGATCCCGCGCGCCGGCGGATCGTCGGCAATCTCGACCGCTGGCCGCGCGAAGCGGTCGAGCCCGGCTGGGTCGAGTTCCTGATCGAGGATCCCGACACGCAGGGCGAGGCGTACCGCGCGCGGGCGCAATTCGTGCAGCTCGCCGGCGGCTTCCACCTGCTCGTCGGCCAGGACGTGCAGGAGCAGCAGCGGCACCAGACTCTGATGATCAGCGCAATGGCCTGGGGCGGCGCCCTCACCCTGGCGCTCGCGCTGATCGGCGGGCTGCTGATGAGCCGCGCGACCTTGCAGCGGGTGGAGACGATCAATCGCGCCAGCCGCGAGATCATCCGCGGCGATCTCAGCCGGCGCATGCCGACGCGCGGCACCGGCGACGAGTTCGACCAGCTTGCCGAAAACCTCAACGCGATGCTCGACCAGATCGCGCGGCTGATGGACGGGATCCGCCAGGTCTCGGACAACATCGCGCACGACCTGCGCACGCCGCTGACGCGGCTGCGCAGCCGGCTCGAGGCCGCCCGCCTCAGCCAGGCCGACCCGGCGATGCGCGCCACGATCGACGAGCTGATTGCCGATGCCGACGCCCTGCTGTCGACCTTCAACGCCCTGCTGCGCATCGCCGAGATCGAGGCCGGCCGGCGCCGCGCCGCCTTCGAGGCCGTGGATCTCGCCGAGATCGCCCGCGATGCCGTCGAGCTCTACGAGCCGGTGGCGCAGGACAAGCGCCAGACGATCGCGGCCGACCTCGCCTCCGGAGCGGTGGCGAAGGGCGATCGCCATCTGCTGGCGCAGGCCGTCGCCAACCTGCTCGACAACGCGATCAAGTACAGCCCGGAAGGGGCGCGGATCGCTGTGACGACGACGGTCCTGCCAGCCGGCCCGGTCCTCAGCGTGGCCGATAACGGCCCGGGCATACCGGCAGAGTTCCGGGACAAGGCGGTGCGGCGCTTTTTCCGCCTGGAGACCAGCCGCAGCACGCCGGGAACCGGGCTCGGGCTTAGCCTCGTTTCTGCCGTGGCCAAGCTGCACGGCGCCCGTTTGGCGCTGGAGGACAACGCGCCGGGCCTGCGCGTGACCTTGGCCTTTGAGCAGAAGCAAGGCGGCGCGGCAATCCCTATATGATGGAGGAATCCCCGCAAGGCGGGACCGGGAGACTAGGATGGACGACAGCGCCAAGACGCGCATCGAGCGCGACTCCTTCGGGCCGATCGCCGTGCCGGCCGACCGTTACTGGGGCGCGCAGACCCAGCGCAGCGTCGAGCTGTT
>DATAAP010000173.1:0-7847 GCA_036260035.1 Alphaproteobacteria bacterium
CGGTGATCTCGGTATCGCGCAGCACGGACAGTGCCTGGCGCCGCGCGTGCAGGCCGCCGCGCTTGCCGAGCGTGATCAGCTTCTCGACCACGGGCCGCAGCTCCTTCGCCTTCGGCAGCGTTGTGCGGATCTGCTCATGAACGATGAGGGCCGCCGCCATGTTGGCGAAAGTCGCCTTGCGATGGCTGGTGGTGCGACCGAGTTTGCGGCCGGCAATGCCGTGACGCATGACTGTCTACTCCTTGATACGGCTCAGTACGGCTCTTCGAGCTTCTTGGCCAGTTCTTCGATGTTCTCAGGCGGCCAGTTCGGAATCTTCATGCCGAGATGGAGGCCCATCTGGGCAAGGACTTCCTTGATCTCGTTGAGCGACTTGCGGCCGAAATTCGGCGTCCGCAGCATCTCCGCCTCGGTCTTCTGCACGAGATCGCCGATATAGATGATGTTGTCGTTCTTGAGGCAGTTGGCCGAGCGGACCGACAGCTCGAGCTCGTCGACCTTCATCAGCAGGTTCTTGTTGAAGGGCAGCTCGCTGGCGAGCTCCTCGGGCTTCTCCTGCGCCGGCTCCTCGAAATTGATGAAGAGCTGCAGCTGGTCCTGCAGGATGCGCGCAGCGAGCGCCACGGCATCCTCCGGCGTCACTGCGCCGTTCGTCTCGACGCGCATCGACAGTTTGTCGTAGTCGGTCACCTGGCCGACGCGGGTGTTCTCGACCTTGTAGGCGACCTTCTTCACCGGGCTGAACAGCGCATCGACCGGGATGAGGCCGATCGGCGCGTCGGCCGGACGGTTCGTCGTGCCGGGCACGTAGCCCTTGCCGGTCTCGACCGTCATCTCCATCGACAGCTTGGCCCCGTCGTCGAGCGTGCAGAGCACCAGCTCGGGATTCATGATCTCGATGTCGTGGCCGGCCTCGATCTGGCCCGCCGTGACCTCACCCGGGCCGGTCGCGCGCAGATAGATGCGCTTCGGCCCTTCGCCGTGCATGCGCAGCGCTACGGCCTTCACGTTCAGGACGATGTCGGTCACATCCTCGCGCACGCCGGGAATCGACGAGAATTCGTGCAGCACGCCGTCCATCTTGATCGACGTGATCGCGGCACCCTGCAGCGACGACAGCAGGACGCGGCGCAGCGCGTTGCCGAGCGTCAGGCCGAAGCCGCGCTCGAGCGGCTCCGCGACGATAGTCGCCTCGCGCTTCGGATCGTCGCCCGGCTCGATGTCGAGCTTGCCGGGCTTGATCAATTCCTTCCAATTCTTCTGAATGACCGGTGTCACTTTTCGCCTCTTCGCCTGCCGTTCGACACGGCGTTCGCTCTTCTATGCAGCCGGCTTCGCCGGCTGCGGGATTCCGTTCAGACGCGCCGGCGCTTCGGAGGCCGGCAGCCATTGTGCGGGATCGGCGTCACGTCGCGGATCGACGTGATGACGAAACCCACCGACTGCAGCGCGCGCAGCGCCGATTCACGGCCCGCACCAGGGCCCTTCACCTCGACCTCGAGGGTGCGCACGCCGTGCTCCATCGCCTTGCGGCCGGCGTCCTCGGCGGCCATCTGAGCGGCATATGGCGTCGACTTGCGCGAGCCCTTGAAGCCCTGCGTGCCCGACGACGACCAGGCGATCGTGTTGCCCTGCGCGTCGGTGATGGTGACCATCGTGTTGTTGAAGCTCGCGTTCACATGCGCGACGCCAGACGTGATGTTCTTGCGCTCGCGACGGCGCGGGCGCGCAGTCGTCGTGGTGCCGGCGGCTGCCTGCGGTTTCGCCATACTCGTTCGTCCTTACTTCTTCGTCGCCAGCTTCTTGCCGGCGATCGGGCGGGCCTTGCCCTTGCGGGTGCGGGCATTGGTGTGGGTGCGCTGGCCGCGGACCGGCAGGCCCTTACGGTGGCGGAGGCCACGATAGGTGCCGAGATCCATCAGCCGCTTGATGTTCATTGCGATCGTGCGGCGCAGGTCGCCCTCGACCTCATAGTCGCGGTCGATCACTTCGCGGATGCGCAGCACCTCGTCGTCCGAGAGCTGGTTCACGCGCTTGGCATCCGGGATGCCGACCTTGGTGCAGATCTCCTGCGCCTTGGTCGGGCCAATTCCGTAGATATAGCGGAGCGCGATCACGACGCGCTTGTTGGTTGGAATATTGACGCCAGCGATACGCGCCACGAGTGTTCTCCTCAGCGTTGGGCTACGGCAGGCCCCCAGGCCCGCGACAACATCAATGCATGCAAAAATACCGGTACGCCCCGCCGTGGCTCCGGTACCACCGAGTGGGCGGCGATTATATGGCTATTCATCGGCGAGTCAACCAGCCTTAACATCCCGTTAGCGCCCGTTCCGCCCGCTAAGCCTTTGAGCCGCTCTGCGATTTCGCAGGCCCCAGGATGGCCATGATGGCCTTGGTCACGGCATCGATGGGCGCCATCCCGTCGACCGACCGCAGCACGCCCTTGTCCCGGTAATAGGGCAGAATCGGCGCCGTCTGGGCGTGGTAGGCCTTCAGCCGCGCGGTCATAGTCTCGGCATTGTCGTCCGCCCGCCGAGTGAATTCGGTCGAGCCGCAGACGTCGCACACGCCCGGCTTGGCCGTGGGCTTGTGGCGGTCGTGGTACCCAGCCCCACACTTGGCGCACGAGAAGCGGCCGGAGACGCGGTCCACCAGGGCCGCATCATCGACCTTCATCTCGATGACGTAGTCGAGCATCCGGCGCTGCTCGGCTAGCATCTTGTCCAAGGCCTGTGCCTGCGGGACCGTACGCGGGAAGCCGTCGAGGATAAAGCCGTTGCGGCAGTCGGGCTGGGCGATGCGGTCGGCAATCATGCCGACGATCACGTCGTCGGGCACGAGCTGGCCCGCTTCCATGATCTTCTTAGCCTTCTGGCCGAACGGCGTGCCGGCGGCGACCGCCGCGCGCAGCATGTCGCCGGTCGAAAGCTGGATCATGCCGTAGCTGTCCTGCAGACGGCGCGCCTGGGTCCCTTTGCCGGCGCCGGGTGGGCCGAGCAGAACGATGTTCATGGCCGCTCCCCTCTCAGCCGCGGCGGCCGCGCAGCTTGGCCTTCTTGATCAGGCCCTCGTACTGGTGCGCGAGCAGGTGCGAATGGATCTGGGCGACCGTGTCCATGGTCACGCTGACCACGATCAGCAGCGACGTGCCGCCGAAATAGAACGGCACCGACCAGTACGAGATCAGCCATTCCGGGATCAGGCAGATGATCGACAGGTAGATGGCGCCGATCACAGTCAGCCGCGTCAGCACATAGTCCAGGTAGTCGGCTGTGTTCTTGCCGGGCCGGATGCCTGGGATGAAGCCGCCGTATTTCTTCAGATTGTCCGCCGTCTCGACCGGGTTGAAGACCACCGCAGTGTAGAAGAAGGCGAAGAAGACGATCAGCAGGACATAGCTGATCATGTAGGCAGGCTGGCCGTGCGCCAGCTGCGCCGTGATCCACTGCAGCCACTCCGGCCCGCTATTGCTCGTGAAATTGGCGAATGTCAGCGGTAGGAGGAGAAGGGAGCTGGCAAAGATCGGCGGAATGACCCCCGACGTGTTGATCTTCAGCGGCAGGTGGGAGGCCTCGCCGCCGAACATCTTGTTGCCGACCTGGCGCTTCGGATACTGCACGATGATCCGGCGCTGGGCGCGCTCGACGAAGACGATGCCGGTCACCACCACGACGGCGCCGATCAGGAACACGATGATCACGATCGTGGAGAGCGCGCCGGTACGGCCGAGCTCGAACGTCGCCGCCAGCGCCGAAGGCAAGTTGGCGACGATTCCGGCAAAGATGATCAGCGAGATGCCATTGCCGACACCCCGTGCGGTGATCTGCTCGCCCAGCCACATCAGGAACATGGTGCCGCCGGTCAGCGTGATGACCGTCGTCAGGCGGAAGAACAGCCCTGGATCGATCACCGCGGCCCCCGCGCTGCCGCGCATACCCTCTAAGCCCACGGCAATACCGAAGGACTGGAACACCGCCAGCACCACCGTGAGGTAGCGGGTGTACTGGTTCAGCTTCTTGCGACCCGTCTCGCCTTCCTTCTTCAGGGCCTCGAGCGTCGGCGACACCGCCGTCATCAGCTGTATGATGATCGATGCCGAGATGTACGGCATGATGTTCAGCGCGAACACCGTCATGCGCCCGAGGGCGCCGCCGGAGAACATGTCGAACATGCCGAGAATGCCGCCCTGCTGCTGTCGGAACAGTTCGGCCAGAATGCCGGGGTCGATGCCCGGAATCGGGATATACGTGCCGAGCCGGTAGACGATCAGCGCGCCGAGCGTGAACCAGATCCGCTTCTTGAGCTCCGTCGCCTTCGCGAAGGCACCGAAGTTCAATGAAGCGGCGAGCTGTTCAGCTGCTGATGCCATGAGGACTCAGACCTCCGACGGTGAGACGTCAGCTGGCGGGCTTTTCCGCGGGCTTGCCAGACGGCTTGGCGTTCTTCGCAGCGCGTTTGGCGCGGCGTTCCTTGCGCGCGGCGCTGTCCTTGAGCACCGATTCGCGGATCGCCGGCAGGACGATGACCTTGCCACCCGCCTTCTCGACCGCTTCGATCGCCGACTTGGACGCGCCGGCGACCTCGATCGTGATCTTGGCGTTGAACTTGTCCTTGCCGTCGCCCAGCAGGCGGATGCCGTCGAACGCGCGGCGCAGGATGCCGCCCTCCACCAGGCGAGCCGCCGTGATCGGCGCATCCGTCGCGATGCGCTTGGCGTCGATCGCGGCTTGCAGCCGGTCGAGATTGATCTCCTGGAACTCGCGCGCGAACACGTTGTTAAAGCCGCGCTTGGGCAAACGGCGATAGAGCGGCGTTTGGCCGCCTTCGAACCCGTTCAGCGACACGCCGGAACGCGCGGTCTGGCCCTTGCCGCCGCGACCCGACGTCTTGCCCAGGCCCGATCCGATGCCGCGGCCCACGCGCTTGCGCGCCTGCGTCGCCCCGCGATTGTCGCGAATCTCGTTCAGCTTCATGTCAGACTTCTCCGCAACCGGCTACGGCCTGCGCCGTCAGCCGGCCTCTTCCACGCGCACCAGATGGCGCACCTTGTTGATCATGCCGCGGACCGCCGGCGTGTCGGCCAGCTCGCGCGTGCGATGGCGCTTGTTCAAACCGAGCCCGACGAGAGTCGCTCGCTGATCGGCCTTTCGCGCTATCGGGCTGCCAATCTGGGTGACCTTGATCGTCTTGCCGGCCTGCTTCGCCTTTGCCATGACGCCTTACTCCCGCGCCGCGGCGGCCGGTTCGCCCTCGCGACGGCCGAACAGGTCGCTGACCTTCTTGCCGCGCTTGGCGGCGACGACGCGCGGGCTCGACATCTCGGTGAGAGCCGCAAAAGTCGCCTTGATCATGTTGTGCGGATTGCTGGACCCGACCGACTTCGCGACGATGTCCTGCAGCCCGAGCGATTCGAACACGGCGCGCATCGGACCGCCGGCGATGATCCCGGTGCCCGGCTTCGCCGAGCGGACCACAACCTTGCCGGAGCCGAAGCGGCCATTGGCGTCGTGATGCAGCGTCCGCCCTTCGCGCAGCGGGATGCGGACCATGTTACGCTTTGCCTGCTCGGTCGCCTTGCGGATGGCCTCGGGCACCTCGCGCGCCTTACCGGTGCCGTAGCCGGCGCGGCCCTTGCCGTCGCCGACGACCACGATCGCGGCGAAGCCGAAGCGCCGGCCGCCCTTCACCACCTTCGCGACGCGGTTGATGCTGACGAGCTTCTCGATCAGCTCGGACTCTCGCTCGTCGCGCCCGCCGCGCTCGCCTTCGCCGCCGCGCCGGCTGCCCCGTTCCGCGCCCTGTGCACGTGCCATAACGATAATTCCCTTGCGCCTTTAATCGGTCTATTTCACGTCAGAACGAAAGGCCGCCTTCGCGCGCCCCGTCCGCCAATGCCTTGACGCGGCCGTGGTAGATGTACCCGCCGCGGTCGAACACGACTTCCTTGAGCCCGGCCTGGATCGCGCGGCTGGCGATCAGCAAGCCCACGGCCTTGGCGGCACCCACATCGGCGCCAGTCTTGACCTTGCCCTTTATATCGGGATCGAGCGTCGAGGCCGCAACCACCGTCGCGCCCCTCGTGTCGTCGATGATCTGCGCGTAGATATGCTTCGACGAGCGGAAGATCGACAGGCGCGGCCGCCCGCCCGACTTGCGGCGGATGCTGCTGCGCACGCGCATCTGGCGCCGCGCGAACAGCTCTTTTGACTTGTTCGTGGCCATGGCTACTTCTTCTTGCCTTCCTTGCGGCGGATCTGCTCGGTCGCGTACTTGATGCCCTTGCCCTTGTAAGGCTCCGGCTTGCGGAATGCCCGCACCTCGGCGGCGACCTGGCCGACCAGCCGGCGGTCGGCGCCGGAGATCGCGATCGCCGCCTGCTTTTCGCCGATCTTCACGCTCACGCCCTCGGGCAGCGCGTACTTGACGTCATGGCTGAAGCCGAGCTGCAGGTTCAGCGACTTGCCCTCGAGCGCCGCGCGATAGCCGACGCCGTTGATCTCCAGGTTCTGGCTGAAACCGGTCGCTACGCCTTGGACCATGTTGTTGACAAGGGCGCGGCTCGTCCCCCACAGGGCGCGCGTGCGCTTGGACATCGAGCGCGGGGCGAGCACGACCTTGTCGCTCTCCATCTTGACGGCTATGTCAGGATGGACGCGCAGCGTCTGCTTGCCGAGCTTGCCGCTCGCGGTCACCGTCTGGCCGGCGATCTCGACTTTCACGCCGCTGGGAACGGCGACCGGCTGTTTTCCGATACGCGACATTGGAATGACCCTGTGTCTTAGAACACCTTGCAGAGGACTTCGCCGCCGACATTGGCGGCGCGCGCCTCGGCATCCGACATCACGCCCTGCGGCGTGGAGAGAATCGAGATGCCAAGCCCGCCCGAGACGCGGCCGAGATCCTTGATCTTCGAGTACACGCGCCGGCCCGGCTTCGACACCCGCGTGATGTCGCGGATGACCGGCGAGCCCTCGTGGTACTTCAGCTCGATCGTGAACTCGGCAACCGCCTTGCGCTTCTCCGACCAGGAATAGCCGCGGATGTAGCCCTCGCGCTGCAGCACGTCGAGCACGTTGCGCCGGAGCCGCGACGCCGGGCAGACCACGCTGGTCTGCCCCGCCGTCTGCGCATTCCGGATGCGCGCCAGCATATCGCCCAAAGGATCGCTCATCGCCATATCCGAAAACTCCTACCAGCTCGACTTCACCATGCCGGGGATCTGGCCCGTTGAGGCCAGGTCCCGCAGCGCGATGCGCGACAGCTTGAACTTGCGGTAATTCCCGCGTGGCCGCCCGGTCATCTCGCAGCGCAGACGCACGCGCGACGGGGCCGAGTTGCGCGGCAGCTTGGCGAGCTTCAGGCGGGCCGCGAACCGCTCCTCCATCGGGAGGTCCTTATTGTCCGCGATCGCCTTCAGCTTCGCGCGCTTGCCGGCGAACTGCTTCACCAGGCGCTCGCGACGCTTGTTCTTCTCGACCGAACTCTTCTTCGCCATGTGGGTCTGTCCTGTTTCCCTTGCGGCTTAATTGAGGAACGGCATGTTGAAGCCCTTGAGGAGCGCCTTCGCCTCCTCGTTGGTCTTCGCCGTCGTCACGATGATGATGTCCATCCCGCGGATCGCATCGATCTTGTCGTAGTTGATCTCCGGGAACACGATCTGCTCCTTGAGGCCGATCGCGTAGTTGCCGCGGCCATCGAAGCTGCGGCCCGACAGGCCGCGGAAGTCGCGGACGCGCGGCAGCGCGATGCGCGACAGCTTGAACTTGCGGTAATTTCCGCGCGGCCGCCCGGTCATCTCGCAGCGCAGGCGCACGCGCGACGGGGCCGAGTTGCGCGGCAGCTTG
>DATAAP010000174.1:0-12241 GCA_036260035.1 Alphaproteobacteria bacterium
GAGTTCGCCAGGGCAGGAGCGGTGGTTGCCACGGTGTCCAACGGTGTACCGGCCGAGCCGACCGCGCCCGGATCGATCATCGGCGCGGTGGCGATCTCCAGGCCTGCAAACAAATGGCGGCCGTCGACCGCGGTGTTCAGCAGGGTGGTGATTTCCTTCAGACGGTTCTGCGCCAGCGACTTCAGCGCGGCGCTGGTGGCGCCGGTGGGCGTGGCCTCGGCGCCCTGCACCTGCAGGGCAGTATTGCGGACCTCGACGCAGATGTCGCTGATGCGCTTGAGGACCGATTCCATCGTGTCCATGCGTGCCTTGGTCGCCGCGATGGTCTGCTTGTACGTTTCGACGGTCGCCTTGGTGTTGTTTAGGCTGATCGACGTCCGCGCCTCGGTGCGCAGCCCGCTATAGACGTCGGTCTTCTTGCCGGTCGAAACCTGGATCTGCGTGCGCATGATGTCATTCTGGATCTCCAGAATGCGCGCGCGGATGATCTGATTCTGCGTCAGCGTGGCAAGGCTCGTGGAAACCATGGCTCAACTCTCCCCGGATCAGACGATCGAAAGCAGCTGGTCGAACATCTCTTTGATCGCCTGAACCATCCTCGCATTCGCTCCGTAGGAGTTCTGCAGCTCGATCATCAGCGCCAGCTCGCGATCAACGTTGACGCCGCTGTCGTTGCTGAGCCGCGTCTGAAGGGATTCGGTGAGCACGGATTTATTTTTCATGGCGTCGTTTATGTTCGCGCGCTGCGTGCCCTGGAAGGCGACGAAGGCGGCGCCAAAGCCCTCGAAAGTGAAGCTTGTGCCGAGGCCAGTGGTGCCAGGAAACGTCTGCAGGCCTTCGAACATGTCGACGATCGCCAACGGGATGGTCGCGTCGCCCGTGTTCGTGTTCGGCACCGCGACCACCGTGCCGTCTCGGGTCCGCCACGGATTGTCCTTGACCGCCTGGTTGACGGTGATGCGATTGGCATACCCGGTGGTGCTTGCGACGTTGAAGGTGGCACCGTTGTCGTTGAACAGCTCCATGTCCTGGCCGTTCAGCGTCGTGGTGAGGGTCGCAGCCAGCGTGTCGAGCTGCAGCTGCGCCTGAGGCAGGATGGTATCGCGGAGGTCAAACAGGCCGCGCAGGCGCCCGCCGGTGATGCTGGGGGTGATATCCTGACCATCGACGACGATGCCGTCCAGCCCCAGCGGGTAGCTCTGCATGGGCGTGATCAGCGGCGTGTTGTTGAAGCTCACGGTGTGCACGGCCACGTCGAGCAGGGCCACGCCGTTCTTGGTCTGGATCCAGATCTCGCCGTTGCTCCGCTTGAAGTAGCTGATGTCGATTTCCTTGGCGAGCTCGTCCAGGAACTGATCGCGCCGATCCTCGAGATCGGGAGTAGCCTGCCCGAGCGACGTGGCCTGCGCGATTTGCGTGTTCAGGTCGTCTATGGCCTCGAGTTTGGCGTTGATGCTGTCAACTGACGTCTTGATCTGGTCTTCCGCCTCCGTGCGCAGGCCCTGAACGCGGTCCGCCAGCGTGTTGAGGTTGTTCGCTAGAGTTTCTGCCTTTGAAACGACGGTCGTCTGCGTTGTGATCACGTCGGGATTGGTCCCGAGCTGCCGAAAGGCATTCGCAAGCGCATGAATCGCGTTGGAGACGGTGGTGTTGTCGCCCGGCTTGCCGAAAGCGAGCTCGAACCGGCTCAGGAAATCGTCCTCCACTTCGAGTGTCGCGGTCTCGGAGATGCCGAGACGGACCTCGATCTGTAGGCGCTCGTTGACTTGGCGCTGGATAGCGCCGATCTGCACGCCCTGGCCTTCGCCGCCCACGATAAGCGGGGTCTGCGGCACGGTCTTGCGCGTATAGCCCGGCGTCGTCGCGTTGGCGACGTTGCGCGAGACCAGATCGATGCCGGTCTGGGCCGCCCGCAGGCCGCTGGTCGCCGCGAGAAGAGCAGTAGTAAGACCACCCATCGTCCCGATCTCCTGTCCCGCGCCTTAGAGGCGCTGATTGACCGTCATCGACAGCGGCCGCGCGGCCGCGGTGCGGGAGGGCGCCGCCAAGGTGCCGGTGCGCGAATATCCTGCAACCGTGGTCTGCTGCGCCGCGGCGGCGTCGACGATCGCGCGCATCACGCGCTCGTTCGCCGCCCGTGCGGTGTTAAGGGCGTTCGTGTTGGCCTCGGCGGCCGCTTCAAAGCGGTGCAGGACGTCCGTCAGCTCCTCGCGCACGGCCTTCTCGACCGCGGCAAGCAGCTCCGGATCCCGACTGAGGTCGCGCACTAGGCCGACATAGACGCGGCTGAGCCGCGCCTTTTCGTCCTGAAGCTGGCCGATGTCGTTCGCTTGGTAAGACTCCAGCAGGCGAGTCTCCTCTGTCACGAGCGTGATCAGCCGTCCGGCGACCACGATGAGGTCCCGCATCCGCGCCGCGCTATCCATTGCTCTTCTCCTGCAGGGTGATGATGTGACGCGCCACCGCATCGGCAATGCCGATGCCGCCGGTGCGCGTGATGGCTTTGGCGTATTCGTCGACCTGAAAAGACCGGAAGAGGCGCTCGCCGGCGCCGCCGCCGAACATGCCGTCGCTGGGGAGCGCATCGAACATCGGCTGCAGCATCTGCGCCAGGAACATCTGCTCGAATTCAAGGCCAGTCTTGCGGGCCTGGTCGGCGCCGCCGATCGGCTGGCGCGCCGTCGCGCGCAGCTCGAGGTTGTCCAATGCGGGAGAGGCGAGGGCGCCGAGCGGGCTCATCACAGCACCTCGATTTCGGCCTGGAGGGCGCCCGCGGCCTTGATCGCCTGCAAGATCGCGATCATGTCGCGCGGGCCGATACCCAGCGCGTTAAGGCCGTTGACCAGCTCCTGCAGGGTGACGCTCGCCGGCAATACGGCCAAGCGGCGCTGCGCATTCTCTTCGACCTCGATCTCCGTGCGGGGAACGACCGTGGTCGTTCCAGTCGAGGAGAACGGATTGGGCTGCGACACCTGCGGGGTCTCGGTAACGCGGATGGTGAGATTGCCCTGAGCGATGGCGACCGTGCTGATTCGCACGTTCTCGCCCATGACGATGGTGCCGGACCGCTCGTCGATGACAACCTTCGCGAGCTGGTCGGGCTCGACCAGCAGCTGCTCGATGTCTGTCAGCAGGCCGACAATGTCGTTCTCGCGCGCGGGCGGAACGGACAGCATGACGGTGCCGGGGTCGAGCGGCCGGGCGATCGGAGAGCCGATGAACGTGTTGATGGCCTGGCCGATGCGACGCGCCGTCGTAAGATCGGGGTTGCGCAGCGAGATGTTGATGGACTTCATCGCAGCGAGCTGGAAGCCCAGCTCCCGCTCGACGATTGCGCCATTGGCGATGCGGCCGGCTGTCGGCGTGCCCTTGGTGACGCTGGCCGCCGCACCGCCCGCGCTGAAGCCCGATACCGCGATCGGCCCCTGCGAGACGGCGTAGACCTCGCCGTCGGCGCCGAGCATCGGCGTGACGAGGAGGGTGCCGCCGAGCAGGCTGGTCGCGTCGCCGAGCGCGCCGACGGTGACGTCGATGCGCGTGCCGGGACGGGAGAAGCCGGGGAGTGTGGCGGTCACCATCACGGCGGCGACGTTGCGCGTCCGCAGCGTGCTCGCGATGTCGCGGGTATTGACGCCCAGCCGTTCCAGCATGCCGATGAGGCTCTGCTGCGTGAACGGGGAGTTGTTGATCGTGTCGCCGGTGCCGTTCAGGCCGATGACAAGGCCGTAGCCGATCAGCATGTTCTGGCGGACGCCCTCGAAATCGACAATGTCCTTGATGCGCGAGCGCGCGGCCGCATCGGATGGCGCGAAGAGCATCGCGGCGGCTGCAAGAGCGCAGAGCCAGGCCATCGCGGCGCGGCTGAGCAAATTAGAACGTCGAATTGCCATGGTCCTTTCCCGGGCGTTCTGCCAATGGGCGACGTAGTCGGTCTGCCCAGGTGAATGCGAAGCACGTGCCACCCGAGGCTCGGCCGTCCCTTTAAGGATTTCAGTGGGTTAGGGACAACCGCCGGATTTCCGGCCGGCGACGGGAGGCAATCTCGGCCGTGCTTCGGGAAAAATCTGCCGTGTCCGCAGGCTTAACCCGATGTTAAGGACAAGCGGCGACCCTCCAGCCGATTCAAAGCGATGCGACCGCTTGCGAGGCGCGCACGATGAAGATTGATCCGACCGGTTCCGCGCGTGGCGCGGGATCCGTGCGGCGGACCGACCGGGCCGGAGCGACCCGCTCCGGCGACTTCGCGCGCCATCTCGATTCGCCAGGGGCGAGTGCCGGCGTCAACGGCAGCAATCCGGTCAGCACGGTCAATGCGCTTCTCTCGTTGCAGGAAGTCGACGACTCGCTCAGCGGCCGGGCCCGCGCCCGGCAGCGCGCGGCGGATATCCTCGACCAGCTGGATGCCTTGCGGGACGGGCTGCTGGCGGGCGTACTACCGCGCGAGGCCATCGTTAGGCTTGCCCATCTCGTGCGCTCGCATCGGCCGGAGGTGACCGACCAGCGCCTCAAGGACGTACTCGATGAGATCGAATTGAGGGCAGAGGTAGAATTGGCCAAACTCGATAGCCGTACGGGGGATCGCTGATGGAGAGATCTGCACGGACGAAGTCGGCGCGCACGCGTCTTGAAGCGGCGGGGTCCGATTCATATACTCCGGCGCGTTCAACAACAGAGCAGACTTCGCCTGCCTCCATGTCCTACCCCCTGCTGCCACCGGACTACCGGCCGACCGAAGCCGAACCGTTCATGAACCCCGTTATGCGGGAGTACTTCCGGCAGAAGCTTCTGCGTTGGCGGGGCGAGCTGCTCCGAGAATCCTCGGAGACCTTGAGCCACCTCCAGCAGGAGAGCCTGCACGAGGCCGACATTACCGACCGCGCCTCGCTCGAGACTGACCGCTTCACCGAGTTGCGGACCCGCGACCGCGAGCGCAAGCTGATCGTCAAGATCGACGAGGCGCTCCGCCGCATCGAGGACGGCAGCTACGGTTATTGCGAGGAGACCGCGGAGCCGATCGCGATCAAGCGTCTCGAGGCGCGGCCGATCGCGACCTTGAGCATCGAGGCGCAGGAGCGCCATGAGCGGCTGGAACGAACCCAGCGCGACGAGTAGCCGCGCCCCTGCCAGGTCAAAAGGGCCTCGTCCATAGCGGACGAGGCCCTTCAGCTTTCCATACCGCCGCCGCTCAGAATGGGAACAGGATGTCGTAGACCTGCTGGCCCCACCGCGGCTGCTGCATGTCCGTGATTTGGCCGCGCCCGCCATAGGCGATGCGCGCCTCGGCGATGCGGTCATATGGAATCTCGTTGTCCGACCGGATGTCCTGGGGCCGGATCACGCCGGCGATCTGCAGCACGCGCGTCTCGAAGTTGACGCGAACCTCCTGGCTGCCCTGGACGACAAGGTTTCCGTTCGGCAGGACCTGGGTCACTACGGCCGCGACGCGCAGCGCGATGGTGTCCTGACGCGTGATCTGGCCCGTGCCGGTGCTGTTCGACTGGCTGCCGAGATTGATCAGGTTGGTCGGATCGAGAGTGGCATTGTTGTTGCCCGGCAGGCGCTCCCAGATCTTGCGCTCATAGCCGAGCAGATTGGATGTATCCGCCGATTCGGAGTTGTTGCGGGTCCGGGTGGTGCTGTTCGACAAGCTGGCGGTATCGGCGATGTTGATCGTCACCGTCAGGATATCGCCGATTTGCGTGGCGCGCTGGTCCTTGAAGAAGGCGCGGGCACCCGGGCGCCAGAGCGAGTTGGGCTGCCGCTCGACCGGCGTTGGCGTCGGCATCGGCATCGTCACATTGGCCTGGGCGGCCGCGGGGTTCTGGATCTTCGACAGCTTCGGCTCCTCGCCAACCTGCGAGAGCCGGTTGAACGTGTTGCAGGCGCTCAGCGAGGTGGCGAGCAGAAGGATCGCGGTCAGGCGCAAGGCCGAATTGGGAAAGGTCGGGTTCATTGTGCTGGTCCTCAGTTGACGGCCCTGTGCAGCCCATTCTCGACAGTGACGAAGTCGGGGCCGGCGACGACGGCCTCGATGGTCTTCTTGCTCTGCAGATTGGTGACGCGGATCGTATCGCCTTTGGCGCCATCCTCGATCGCGCGGCCCTGGGCGGTCAGTGTCAGGTGCCCGGTCTGCAGCACGATGGTGACCGTGCTGTTGCGCGCGACCAGGACCGGCGGACGCGTATCGTTCTCGCGGATCGGCTCCCCGACGCGCAGGCGCTGGCGCGGCGTCATGCCGACGAGCTTTCCCGCGTCTGTTACGACATCGCGGCCGATGCGGTCTTCACGCAGGAGGATGATCTCGATGTCGTCCTTGCGAATCACATCGCCGGGGCCCATCGCACGGCGCAGTACGGGAACGGGCGAGGTGTGATGCACGCGGCCGCTGACAGCAAGACGGTAGGCCGCGGTTTCGCTGCCTGCCGAGACTATGGCGCTGAAGCGGCCGGTCTGCCGGTCGAATGAGAGGTTGCGCACGTCGATCGCATCGGATGCGTCGTTCGGGACGGCCAGCTCGACATTGCGGCCGAACAGCTCGACCTCGACGTCGCGCCGAACGCCTTCGGCCTGCAGCGCCTCGGCAAGGCGGGCAGAAATCTCGGTTTTCTGGATGAGCCGGCCAGCGCGCTCGACGATGACGCGGTCGAAGCGGCTCTGCGGGCGCCAGCTGATGCGATAGGTCTGCGCGATCTGCATCAGGGCGGCCGCATCGAAAGTGAGGCGGCGGCCAGGCGCGGGCGCGTGGGCGACGGCGATATCCGCGCCGGTGCCGAGGTCGTCGAACAGGTCGCCGAGCCGCACCAGCCCGTCCTCGACCGTCGTCAGCGCGCGCAGCGTCGCGGCGTCGGCGGTCGGGAAGGCGGCGCCCATGGCGAGCGCCAATGCCAGAATCAGGGATCTCATCATCCGGCTCCTAGCGCAGCTGGTTCAGCGTGCCGAGCATCTCGTCCGAGGCCTGGATGACCTTGGAGTTCATCTCGTAGGCGCGCTGCGCCGTGATCAGATTGGTGACCTCGGCGACGGTGTTCACGTTCGAGGTCTCGAGGAAGCCCTGCAGGACGGTGCCGAGCCCCGCTTTGCCAGCGGTTCCGGTGACCGCCTCGCCCGATGCGGTGGTCTGGGTGAACAAGTTGCCGCCCATTGCCTGCAGGCCGGCGTCGTTGGCGAAGGTGGCGAGCTCGAATTGCCCCACGCGCTGCGGGTCGGCCTGGCCACTCTTCTTGACGAGCACCTCGCCGGTCGAGTTGATCGTCACGTCGACGGCGTCTTTCGGGATCGTGCCGCCGCCTTTCACCGTGAAGCCGTCCGCGGTGACGATCTTGCCGTCGGCGCTCAGCTGGAAGGAGCCGGCGCGGGTATATCCGGTCTCGCCGCTCGGCAGCTCGACCTGGAAGAAGCCCTTGCCTTGCAGAGCGAGGTCCAGCGTGTTGCCGGTCGTCGTCAGGTTGCCTTGCTCGGTGATGCGGTAGACTGCGGCCGCCTTGACGCCCAGGCCGATCTGGATGCCCGACGGCACCACGGCGCCGTTGTCGGCCGAGGCCGTGCCGGCGCGCCGCTGCGTCTGGTAGAGCAGATCCTGGAACTCCGCACGCTGCCGCTTGAACGACGTCGTGTTCATGTTGGCGATGTTGTTGGAGATGGTCTCCACGTTGAGCTGCTGGGCCAACATGCCGGTCGAGGCGATGCTCAATGATCTCATGATACGTGTTCCTGTTTGAATCTCTGGATCTGGATCAGGTCATGCGCGACAGCTTCTCGATCGCTCGCCGCTCCAGCTCGTGTTCCGAATCGATGATCTTCTGCGCCGATTGGTAGCGGCGCAGGATCTCCATCATCGACGTGACCTCGGTCACAGCCTTCACGTTTGAGCCTTCGAGCATGCCCTGGCGGATCTCCGCGGCGATCTCGCCCGGGACCGGGTCCTGGTCCGTCTCGTAGAGGCCGGCGCCAATCTTGCGCATAGCCTGCTCGTCCTCGAACTGCGCGATCTGGATGCGGCCCACTTCGCCGCTCTCTGTGGTGACAGCACCTTTGGTCGAAATTTCGATACGGGTCTCGCCGGGACGGATTGAGATCGGACGGTCCTGGGCGTCCAGCAGGGGATAGCCATCCACCGTCACGATGCGGCCGTCCTGGTCCAAGCGGAACGCACCCTGGCGGGTGTAGCGCGTGCCCGCAGGCGTCTCCACCGCGAAATAGCCGGGACCGCTGATGGCGAGGTCGAGCGTGTTGCCGGTCTGCGTCATGCCGCCATCGGTGGTGTCGCGCAGCATGCCCATTTCGCTGACGAAGGAAAGGCCGGGTCTCGTGCCGATGGTGCCGGAGAAGGGGTAGGGCGCCTTACCGGCCACCAGCTCCGCGAACATGATGCGTTCGGCCTTGAAGCCGGGCGTGGAGGCGTTCGCGATGTTGGTCGCGATCACGTCCATCTGCCGGCGCAGGGCCATCTGCTGCGACAACGCGATGTAGGATGGGTTCTCCATAGTCCTTCCGCTTTGGCCGTTCTAGCCAGGTTGCGTGACGATCTGAGTGCACGACCCGTGCCAACACGAGAAGGCTGGAATTCGCCGCATTCATGGGCATCGCGGCGCATTGACACAAAAGAAAGGAAAACTTTGCCGGGCTTGTTTTGCCGCTGCCGTCCCACAACCGGGAATATCAACCGCTTATTAACCGTGGACCCCTAAAACCTTAGCTATCTGAGCCGCCCGACTGGTGCGGAAGGGGCAAATGGCAAGCGCCAGCGACGCGAAGAAAGCTGACAAAGCCGCGGCCGAGGAGTCGACGGAAAAGGACGGCGATGCCGCAGCCGAACCGAAGCGGCGCCGGTTCGCCGGCAAAACCTTGGTTCTGTTCGTCGTGGCCCCGCTGCTGCTGTTCGTCGGCGTCGGCGCCGGTGCGCACTTCATGGGCCTGACCGCGAAACTGTTCGGCGGCGGCGAAGAGGAGAAGCAAGAACAGGTGGCCGCGCAGCCGCCGAAACCGGCGGTGTTCTACAACCTGCCTGAGATGCTCGTTAACCTCAACAGCGCGGGGCGCAGGACAAGTTTCCTCAAGATCAGCGTGAGCCTCGAGCTGGAGAGCGCCACTGACATCCCGCGCATCGAGGCGGTCATGCCGCGGATCGTCGACAACTTCCAGATCTATCTTCGCGAGCTGCGCGTCGAGGATCTCCGCGGGTCGGCCGGCCTTTACCGGCTTCGTGAGGAGCTGCTCGCCCGCGTCAACAACGCCGCGCAGCCGGCGAAGGTCAACGACGTGCTCTTTAAGGAAATGCTCGTCCAGTAGCAGGGAAATCGGGACTTTCGAGTATGGCTGAGCCCAACGACGCCGATGCAGATAAGGTGGCCGCCGAATGGGCGGCGATGGCCGACAATCCGGCCGGCGACGCGGCTGGAGGCGGCGGCGACCAGGCCGCGCGCGTCCTGAATCAGGATGAAATCGATTCGCTGCTCGGATTCGACGGTGCCAACGGTTCAGGGTCTGGCACGACCGGCCTGCAGGCTATCATCAACAGCGCTCTGGTCTCATACGAGCGCCTTCCGATGCTCGAGGTCGTCTATGACCGCCTCGTGCGGCTGTTGACGACCAGCTTGCGCAACTTCACCTCGGACAACGTCGAAGTCTCGCTCGACAGCATCACCTCAACGCGCTTCGGGGACTATCTGAATTCCGTGCCGCTGCCGGCGATGCTCGGCGTGTTCAAGGCCGAGGAATGGGATAATTACGGCCTGCTCACGGTGGATAGCGCGCTGATCTACTCGATCGTCGACGTGCTGCTCGGCGGGCGCCGCGGTACCGCGGCGATGCGCATCGAGGGCCGGCCTTACACGACCATCGAACGCAATCTTGTGGAGCGCCTGGTCTCGGTCGTGCTGTCCGACATGAATGCCGCGTTCGAGCCGCTGTCGAAGGTTATTTTTAAGTTCGAGCGCCTCGAGACGAATCCGCGCTTCGCGACCATCGCGCGGCCCGCCAATGCCGCGGTCGTGGCCCGCCTGCGCATCGACATGGACGATCGCGGGGGGCGGCTGGAGCTGCTTCTGCCCTACGCGACCCTTGAGCCGGTACGCGAGCTGCTGCTGCAGATGTTCATGGGCGAAAAGTTCGGCCGCGACTCGATCTGGGAAAGCCATCTCGCCAGCGAGCTTTGGCACACGGATGTGAGCATTCAGGCGGTCCTGGACGAGCAGCGGATGACGCTGCAGGACGTCCTGAACTTCAAGGTCGGCACCCGCCTGATGCTCAACGCGACTCCGAACTCGGACGTCGAACTGCGTTGCGGCGATCGCGCCATGTTCGCCGGACGGATGGGCCGGCGCGGCAACCACGTTTCGATCTGCGTCGAGCGCGGCATCAAGAAAGTCGAGTAGGGGCATGTCTTCAGGTGTAGGCATCTTCGTGGATCTGACGGTCGTCACGCTACTGATCGTGACCATCGCCTTTGCCGCAGTGCTGAACCGCCGGCTGACGGCATGGCGGCAGGACCGCTCGGAGTTCGAGCGGCTGATCAGGCAGTTCAACGAAGCAGCCGCACGCGCCGAGGCAGGCGTCGAGCGCCTGAAGACCGCGAGCGAGCAGACCGGCAAGACCCTGCAGCAGGCAGTGACGAAGGGCCAATCCTTGCGCGACGACCTTGCTTATCTCGTCGAACGCGCCGAGCCGCTCGCCGACCGCCTGACTGAGGGCGTCCGCATCGCGCGCAATGCGCGTCGCGACGAACCCGCGCTGTCTGCTGCGAGCGCACTTGCGCAGAAGGTCGACGCCGTCGAGCGCGAGCAGAACGGTAGCGACGAACGTGCGCGGGCGAAGCGCGAGCTGCTTCGTGCGCTCGCCGCGTTGCGCTAGACCATGCGTTTCCGGCTTCTTCCCCTGACCATCGGCGTCGCAGCGACCGTATTGTCGTTACGGTCGGTGGAGCTTTGGCAACACGCCGGTTCGGCGTTCGCGCAGAGCGCCAAGCCGGCCGCCGCGCCGACCGCCTCGCCGGCGGTGGAAGCTCCTGCCACCCCGGCGGCCCAGGCACCATCCGCGCCGGCGGCGGCAGGCAAGCCGACGGAAATCAGCAGCAACATCCCCGAGTATTCCGAAGCCGAACTGGCCGTCCTCCAAGGCCTGGCGAATCGGCGCGAGGAACTCGAGCGCCGCGGCACCGAGCTCGATCAGCGCGAGGCGCTGCTGAAGGCGGCTGAGCAGCGGATCGAGGCGAAGGTGCAGGAGCTGAAGCAGCTGCAGGGCACCCTGGAGGCCCTGATCCGCAAGTATGACGACGAGGAAGAGACGCGGAAGAAGAGCCTGGTGAAGATCTTCGAAACGATGAAGCCCGCCGAGGCCGCGCGCATCTTCGAGCAGATGGATTTGCCGGTCCTGCTCGACATCATCGAGCGCATGAAGGAGCGAAACGCGGCACCGGTCCTTGCGCAGATGCATCCTGCGCGCGCGAAGCAGGTGACCGCGGAACTGGCCCGACGCCGTCAGCCGGCATCTGCCGCCGGCCAGAACGGCTGATTTTTGTTTGATTAACCGCCCTTTAACGGCACTTCGGCAATAACGTTCGTGCTCTTTACAGCACCGGTAGCCGAGCAAGAGGAGACAGAGAATGGCCGTCGACATGTCGATGCAGATTCTGATCGTCGACGACTACAAGACGATGTTGCGGATCGTCCGCAACCTGCTCAATCAGCTCGGGTTCAACAACGTCGACGAGGCGACCGACGGCAGCACGGCGCTGCAGAAGCTGCGTGAGCGCAATTTCGGCCTGGTGATTTCCGACTGGAACATGGAGCCGATGACCGGCCTGCAGCTCCTGAAGGAGGTCCGCGCCGACATGAAGCTGAAGAACACGCCATTCATCATGGTCACCGCGGAAAGTAAGACCGAGAACGTGGTCGCCGCGAAAGAGGCGGGCGTCAACAACTACATCGTCAAGCCGTTCAACGCCGCAACCCTCAAGCAGAAGATCGCCAGCGTCATCGGCGACTTCTGAGGAAGACCGAGACCATGTGCGCTATGTCGAGCGGCGCCGTGTCGGCGCGGCGGCTTGCGGACGAGCAGCTTCCCGAGACGGATTTCCGTCCCATCGATCGCAGCGAAATCGAGAAGGTCGTTCAGTCCGTCGTCGCTACCTTGCGCGGCGACATGACGGCTGCGGAGCTCAGCCTATACGCCGAACTTGAAGGCCTGTCGCGGTTTATCCGGCATGCAAAGGTCGAGATCGCTGCATTACGGCCCGACGAGATCC
>DATAAP010000175.1:0-4999 GCA_036260035.1 Alphaproteobacteria bacterium
AGCGTCTGATGCTGCCGTATCAGGCAGCCGACGGGCGACGCATGGTCCTGACGGTGTCGGCGCGCGATCCCGGTCCAGGCCGCTGAGCGCGCCTCACTCCTCGGCGAGAGCCTTCGCCATCTCGTAGAGCTTCTTGCGGACCTTGCGGTCGCTGATCCGATAATACACGCGTACGAGTTCCAGCGTCTCGCGCCGCGACATCGGATCACCCTCGTACGGCTCCATCTCCTGCTGCAGACCTTTGCCGTAACGCGTGCCCGCGGCCGCGACATTGGAGTCCATTTCGTCGAAGAACCACATGATCGGCACGTCGAGGACATGCGCAAGCTGGAATAGGCGCGATGCGCTAATGCGGTTCGTGCCGCGCTCGTATTTCTGCACCTGCTGGAACGTCAGGCCGAGTGCTGCTGCGAGCTGCTCTTGACTGATCCCCAGCAGCGTTCGCCGCAGGCGCATGCGGGCGCCCACATGGGAATCGACGGCGTTGGGCTTGCGGAGCGGGGACTGCCCTCGCCTGGATTTTCGCGCGGCTGACATGAGGCCTGAGACTCCGAATGGGGGTGCGATGGGTGCTGCACTATAACGTTGAGGTGCGCGGATGCATACAATTGAGCATCCAAAAATGTTTAAGGCGTGGAGTCGACAGGTTAACGCCAAAACATCGTTTTATCAGCGCAAGTTGCGACATCTATGGTGGTAGCCCGCCGAGATTGCGGTAAACCCTCGAAAGCATCTCGCGCAGGGCCTCTGCCTCGCCCGGGGTGAAGCCGGAAAGCGCCAGCCGCTCGTACTCATGCGCCAATGGCACGATCGCGGCAACCACCTGCCGCCCGGGCGCGGCGAGACCGACCTGCAGTGCGCGCCGGTCGCCGTTCTCGCGTGCCCGCTCGACGAGCCGAGCCCGCGTCATGCGCCCGACCAACCGCGACAAGGTAGACATTTCGATCGAGGTCAGCGCGGCCAGATCGCCCAGCCGGCACGGTCCTTGCGCCTGCAGCGCTGCGAGCACGCGCCATTCCTGCAGCTCGATACCGTACCGCGCGATCTCCTTGCTGAAAGCTACCGCGAGCCGCGCGCCGGCCCGGTTGATGAGGTAGGGGAGGAAGCGACCGAGCTCGAAGACGGGCAAATCTTCCGACTGGCGGAAAGATCGTGTGCTCCTGCGAGCGCCGCGAGTCATTCCGCCGCCTTTACCGAGGCCTCGAAGGCAGGCGCAATCTCCGCCGCAAAACGGTCCATCTGCTCGATGACCATGCCGTAAGGCTTGAGCCCGTAGTTGAAATACAGGATCACCTCGCTGATGCCGGCGCGCTCCACCGCCTTGAGATCGTCGATGATCTTCTGCGGCGAGCCGGTCAGGATCGACTTCGAAGTGAGGTTCTCCGCCTTCATGTTCTTGAGGATGTCGACGATCTCCAGGAAGTACTTGAGCGTCGGCGGCACGGTCTTCGCGTCGGACGGAAAGGCGGCAATCAGGGCATCCTTGAAGTAGCGGATCAGTGCTTCGCGCCCGTAGTCCTCCTCGTGCTTGGTGTCGGCGATGTGGATGAAATAGCTGCACATCGCGCGGCGCGGCGCGCGCGCGTGCTTTGCGCACTCTTCGCGAAAGGCGGCGACCCCGTCGGCGAGGCTGCCATAGACCATCGCCGCCGCGAATGGCGCGAAGATGATGTTCCAGTCGTTGCGCGCGGCGAGCTCCATCGACGAGCGCGAGAAGCACGCCACGTAGGGGCGCAGCGGCTGCTGCACGGGCCGCGGCCGCACTTCGATGCTCTCGAACTGGTAGAAGCGGCCCTTGTGCGACCATTTGCCGGGCTCCGTCCACGCGCGCCACAGGATCTCGAGTCCCTCGGCGAACAGCTCCGCCGAATTCTGGAAATCGGCGCCGAACGGCAGGTATTCGAGCCGGTCGTAGCCGCGGCCCGCGGCGAAATCGACGCGCCCGCCGGACAGCAGATCCAATGTCGCCCATTCCTCCGCGACGTGCAGCGGATGGTGCACGGGCAGCAGCACGACGGCCGGTGCGAGGCGGATGCGCGACGTGGCGCCGGCGAGCTGGGCGAGCAGCATGTTAGGGCACGGATTGACGCCGAGCAGGTTGAAATGGTGCTCGCCGATCCAAGCGGAGTTGAGGCCGATCTTCTCAGCGTGCAGCGCCTGCTCGTAGATCTCGCGCACGAACTGCTCCGGCGTGCGCGGGTTCTTCGGGTAGCGGTTGTCGCTAAGGGTGAAGTAGCCGAATTTCATGAGGCGCTCTCCCGTGGGCGGCGGATTATTTGCAAATGCAAGTAATTAGCATGCGCCGGCCCCACAGATGCGGTCAAGAGGCGTCAGCCGCCTGTGGCCCGGATCGCCGGAATGACATCCAGCGGTTGAACGTTCCTTTCGGAGACTGTACCGGTTGAATAGGCCGACGGAGGGCTCGCCGTGCGACTTTTGATTTCCGTGTCGCTCCTGATGACGCTTGCCGCCTGCGGTGCGCCGCGCGCTGTCGTGCCGCCCCCGCCGGTTGAGCGGCCACCGCAGACGGCCTGCATGAATGCGTTGGCCGGGCGCGGCGCCGCCTTCGATATTGCGGTCGTGCCGGTGGCGCAGCGCGGGTGCGTACTTGCGGAGGGCGTGTCGCTCCGCCAAGCGCAGATGGTGATCGAACCCGCCGCGACGATGAGCTGTCCGCTAGCGCTGACTCTCGTGGAGTTCGACCAGCGCGTGATCCAGCCCGCCGCGCGCCGCCATTTCGGCCGGCCGGCCACGACGCTGCGCCAGATCGGCGCCTATAGCTGCCGCTTACGGACCGGCGGCAGCGGCCGCCTCAGCCATCACGCCTCGGGCCTGGCCATCGATATCGCCGGCTTCGAAATCGAGGACGGCCCGCGCGTGCTGGTTAAGGAGCACTGGCGCGACCCTGGCCCGCGCGGCCGCTTCCTGCGCGAGGTCACGCGCGCGGCGTGCGAATCATTCAGCGTTGTGCTGACACCCAACCACGACGTCTGGCACGCCGATCACCTGCACTTTGATATCGGCAAGGACCGGCTGTGCGGGATGTAGCAGTTCACGCGGCCACGACAGTCGTTAGGACGCTAGTGTCCAGCCGAGGCGAGCGTGGATGAGGAGCGCTGCAGCGATGAAGAGCAGCCCTGTGAAGACACTAGGTCTCCGACTCAGTCGATGAGCGTCGGCCGGCGCTCCAGCATGATCTTCGGATTGTAATAGAGAAGCGAGATCAGGATCGTTCCGAGCGACAGAGCCTGGCCCGCCCGGGCCGCCCAGCTGAGCCCTGCGAACATCGCGGCGATCACTGCGGCGGCGGCGTACGTGGGAAGGCCCTACTGCATGAACACTTCATCGACTCCCGCCGCGAAACCCCCGCCCTGGCGATGGCACGGTACAGCTCGAAGGGCATGCAATGATAAAGGTGGCAGTCAGGACCCACGCGGCGTGCAGGATCAGGCGGCTTATGCGGCTGCCTCCGTCAGCGGCGCCAGAGCCTCGTCGATTGCCGTGCGCCAGGTCTCAGGCGTCACCTCCGCGTACGGGTGCTCGCCCCCGAAGGCGCTCGACAGGACCACGTCGGGCTTCAGTTCGGCGAGCCGGCCGAGACTGGCGACCAGGTTCGCCTTGTCGCTGAACGGAAGGTAGCCCGCTGTCCAGACGCCGCGCTTGTCGCGGCCGATTGTGTCGCCCGTGAAAAGATAGATCCGCCCGTGCGGTGAACGGTAGAGATACGAGGTGCTGCCGGGCGTGTGACCGGGCAGCGGGATCACCTCGAGATCACTCAGATGGGTCTCCGGCCCGGAGAAGGTCCGGTCGGGCACCACGCCGCTACGTTTCCGCACCGCCTCGGCCTCGACCTCGTGACCCCACAACTCGGACCCGAAACGTGCCTTGATCGCGCCGAGCGCCGGACCGGCCTCATCGACATGCGAGAGATACTGCCGCGAGACGCCGCCAAGCTCTTGGATCGCGCGGTGCTCGTCCTCGAGGCCGGTGCTGTAGATGAGCAGGTTGCCATCGGGCCGCGTGATCAGGTAGGCGCGCGTGATCAGCTGGGGCACGTTCGGCAGCGGCTGCTCCGGGCGGGTCTGCCAGAGATCGGGGAATATCTGCTTCATCGGGACCTCCACGGTTGCCTCTCAGTCGAGATGGCGATGGATCCACGTCGCCGCAAGTTCAGCGGCTGCCTGACTACCGCCAGTCGCTTAGTCCAAGGTCTGCCGGTAGCGCGTGAGAGCCACGGCGCCGGCGACGAGCAGGAAGGCGACCAAGGCGCCGATCTCGCCGACGATCTCGGGCAGGCCGTTGCCCTTAAGCAGGATGCCGCGGACGATGCGCAGGAAATGCGTCAGCGGCAGGATCTCGCCGAGCGTCTGCGCCCAGCCTGGCATGCCGCGGAATGGGAACATAAAGCCCGAGAGCAGGATCGAGGGCAGGAAGAAGAAGAACGACATCTGCATCGCCTGCAGCTGGTTCCGCGCGATGGTGGAGAAGGTGAAGCCGACCGAGAGATTGGCAGCGATGAAGACGATCAACACGAGCGACAGCAGTGCGTAGCTGCCGAACATCGGCACGTCGAAGACGAAGCGCGCCGCAGCGAGCAGCACGAAGACCTGCACGTAGCCGACGGCGATGTACGGCACGATCTTGCCCAGCATTACTTCGAGCGGACGCACCGGCATCGCCAGCAGGTTCTCCATCGTGCCGCGCTCGCGCTCGCGCGTGATGGCGAGCGCGGTGATCATCACCATCGTCATGGTGAGGACGACGCCCATCAGGCCGGGGACGATGTTGTACTGCGTGACCGCCTCCGGGTTGTACCTGGCGTGGACGCGGAACTCGACCGGCGGGCCCGCCCCGGCGAGGTCGGCGAGCGGCCCCTTCAGGTCGTTGGCCAGCGCCCCGTCGAGCAGGGCGCGCAGGGAGCCGAGGGCGTTGCTGGTGGCCGCCGGGTCGGTCGCGTCCGCCTCGACCAGGACGGCCGGCCGCTCGCCGCGGAGGAGGT
>DATAAP010000176.1:0-4681 GCA_036260035.1 Alphaproteobacteria bacterium
CAGCCGGGCCTCGACCTTCGCGCGGATGCCAAGCCGATCAAGCGCCTTGGCGAAATGGATGCCGGCGGTGGACTGCTGCAGATCGGGGACGTAGATGCCGTCGGCGGCGAGCAGCGCCTCGCGCACGGCGTCGACATCGCCGATCTTGGGCTTCGAGTCCTGCGCACGAACGGCTATTCCCGTCGGCACCACGCCGATATCGCGCGCGGTGCCGCGCGCCACCTTGCCTTCCTTCTCGAGCTGCGCGACCAACGCCGCCGTGAGAATCACGAGATCGGCAGGCGCACCGGCCTCTAGCTTCTCGCGCATGGCGCCGACCGCGCCGAACGTGCCGTCTATGTCGCTGCCGGTCTCCGCCGTGAATCGTGGCGCAAGCGCCTGCACCAGCCCCTGCGCGGCGCCGCCGCTGAGAAGTCGCACTGTCATGCTTGGAGTGGTCCCGTTGTTCAGCCCATCGCCGCGACGATCCGCTCTGGCGTGATCGGCAGGTCGCGGATGCGTATGCCGAGGGCGTCATTTACCGCATTTGCGATGGCCGCTGCTACGGGCCCCTGCGCGGCCTCGCCCGCGCCGAGAGGCTTCTCGTCCGGCCGCGCGATGATATCGATCTCCACCGCCGGGACTTCGGAGAAGCGCAGGATCGGATAAGTCTCCCACGTGTCGCTCGTCACGCGTTCGCGGTCGAACTGCACCGCCTCCTTGAGCGTCCAGCTCGTCGCCTGGATGGCGCCGCCCTCGATCTGATTGGCGACGCCGTCGGGATTGATCACCTCGCCGACATCGACGGCGATAACCAGGCGCTGCACGCGGATCTCGCGCTCGGCTTCGACCTCAGCGACCACTGCACAATAAGCGCCGGTCGCCTTATAGCGTGCGTATGCAATTCCGAAGCCGGTCCCTTCCACCCTTTTGCGGCCGCTCCAGCCGGCCCGAACTGCGGCGCGTTCGATCACCGCCCGCGCCCGCGGATCGCTCAAGTGCCGCAGGCGGTAGGCGACCGGATTCTCGCCGCGCTCGGCCGCAATCTCGTCGACCATCTGCTCCAGCGCGAACACGTTGGCGAGCGCGCCCAGCGAGCGCAGTGCGGAGGCTCGGAGCGGCATCGTCAGTACGCGATGATTGACGACGTGCAATGAGGGAAAATCGTATTCTGGCACGGCGTTGCGCTCGGCGCCGCCGCCTGCGGCCAGCGGCGCGTTGATCGCGGCGATCTGCTCGAACGGCTTCGCGAGGTGCGCCGCGGCCAGGAGGGTCGGCGTCTTCGCGCGGCCGGGCCTTATGCTGTGCCCGTTGCTCCACGCCTGGTGGCGCCAGGCAACGACCTCGCCGTCCGCATCCAGGTCCGCTTCTATTGCGACGAGCATCGCCGGGCCGAACGGCGCCCAGCCGAGCTCGTCCTCGCGCGACCACTGCACGCGCACGGGACGGCCATCGGCGGCACGAGCCAGCAATGCTGCATCGAGCGCAACATCATCGGCGCCGTTATGGCCATAGCAGCCCGCCCCCTCGACATGCTCCACCGTGACGCGCTCGCGCGCCGCACCGAGGGCCAGGGCGAGGTCGGCCTGCAGATTGTAGACGCCCTGGCTGTGCGTGCGGACATGAACGCCGCCACCGCGCCAGTGCGCGATAGCGCAGGACGGGCCGATCGAGGCATGCGCCAGGAACGGTTTGGTGTATTCACGTCGGACCGTCCGCGTCGCAGGCAGTGGCGCGCCCGAGCGTGAAGCAACGACAGTCGTCTCGACGGGCTGTGCCTTCAGCCAGGACGGGATGTCCGCGGCGTCCGGCAGGCTCTTACACGTGCGCCAGACCGCGACGCTGCGCAGCCGTTCGACGGCCTTCTTGGCGACAGCTTCCGTCTCCGCCACGACGCCGACGAAGGAGCCGTCGCGAACGACGGCGACAACGCCGGGCAGCCGCCCGGCATGCTTGTCCAGGCTCTCCAGCGTCGCGCCGATCGACGGCGGCCGCAGCACACGTCCGTGCAGCATCTCCGGCAAAACGAGATCGTGAAGGAAGCGGGCCCGGCCGAAAACCTTGTCGGGGATGTCGACGCGCGCCGCCGCGTTGCCGGCAAGCCGCCGGTCCCCAGCCGGCTTCGGCGCCACCGCACCCGTCGCTTCTCGTGCCAGCAACGCGTCGTCGGCCAGTTCCCAGTAGCTTGTGCTCAGATTGCCGGGGCCGGCGATCTCGCCGTCCTCGATGCGCAGCGTCTCGACCGAAACGCCGAGCTTCCGCGCCGCCGCGGCGAGGTAGATCGCGCGCGCCTCCGCGCAGGCGTAACGCAAGGCCGTGCCGGATTCCTGCACGGACAGGCTTCCCGAGGTGACGCCTTCATCCGGGCTGTGCGCCGTACTCGCGGGCACGAGGCGCACGCGGTCGAGCGACACGTCCAGCTCGTCGGCCGCAATCTGGCGCAAGGCGGTGAGGATCCCCTGCCCCAGCTCCACCTTGCCGGATGTGATCTCGACGTAACCCGCGCGCCGGATACGCAGCCATTGCGATAGCCGCCGATTCACATGCAGGCTGCCTGGCAGCCGCGGCCGGTCGCCACCGGCGCCCGTGGCGATCTGGTAGGCCATGTTCATCGGCCGCCCCGAGCGGCGCGCAGAACGGCGCGGACCATGCGGTTATGCGCGCCGCAGCGGCACAGATTGCGGTCGAGCGCCGCCCGCACCTGCGCTTCGCTCGGGTCGGGATTCGCGTTGAGCAGCGCCGCGGCAGAAATCAGCACGCCAGAGATGCAATAGCCGCACTGCATCGCCTGCTCGGCCATGAAGGCGCTCTGCAGCGGGTGCGGCTTCTCCGGCGTGCCGAGCCCTTCGAGCGTCGTGACGTGCTTGCCCGCCGCGGCCCAGAGCGGCGTGTCGCACGAGGCAACGGCATAACCATCGAGCAGGACGTTGCAGGCACCGCACTGATTGGAGCCGCAGCCAAAATGCGTCGCGGTCAGGCCCAGTACGCTGCGCAGGACGGTAAGGAGCGGCGTCGACGGCTCAGCGGCAATCGCCCGCTCCGTCCCGTTGACCGTCAGCCGGACGGGCTCGCCCATCTCCGCCGGTTATTCAGCCTTGGCGCCGGAGACGCGCACGACATGCGCCCATTTCTCGATGTCGGCCCGCAGATACTTGTCGAACTCCGCGGGCGTCATAGTCATCGGCTCGGCCCCCTGTTTCGCCCATGCCTCCTTGATGTCGGCGCGCGCGAGCATCGTGTTGATCTCGCCATTGAGCTTGTCGACGATCGCCTTCGGCGTGCCGGCCGGCGCCATGATGCCAAGCCAGATCGTCGCTTCGTAGCCGGGCACGCCCGCTTCGGACACGGTCGGCACGTCGGGCAGCACGCTCGAGCGGCTCTTGCCCGTGGTGCCGAGCGCCCGCACGCGGCCCGCCTGCACATGCGGCGCCATGGTGGTGATGGCGTCGAACATCATGTGCACGTGGCCGCCGAGGACACTGTTGCGCGCGTCGCCGGATGCCTTGTGCGGCACGTGCTCGATCTTCGTGCCGCTCATCGCTTTGAACAGCTCGCCCGCCATGTGGTACGGCGTGCCGGCGCCGGACGAGGCGTAGTTGAGGCTGCCCGGCTGCGCCTTGGCGAGCGCGATGAACTCCTGCAGGTTCTTCGCCTGCAGGTTCGCCGGGACGACCAACAGGAGATCGGAGCTGTTGACCGGCGCCACAGCGGCGAAGTCGCGCATGAGCTGGAACGGCTTGTTCGGCACGAGCGATTCATTCGTCGTGTGCGTGTTCGACATCATCAGCAGCGTGTAGCCGTCGGGCGCCGACTTGGCGACCGCATCGGTACCAATGATGGAGCCTGCACCGGGGCGCGGCTCGACGACAAAGGGCTGCTTGAGCTGCTCGGACAGGTGCTGGGCGACCACCCGCGCGTAAAGATCGGCAGGTCCACCGACGCCGAATGGCACGATGATCTTAACCTGGCGCGCCGGATAGTCCTGCGCCGCCAGCGGCGACGCGATCAGCAGCGCGACGCAGGCCAGGGCAAGCTTCATGATCGAACGCATGCGTTCCTCCCGTCAGTCTTTCATCGAGGTGGCGTGGCCACCCGCCCCACCGTCCCGCGTCACTTGGCCGGGAACGTCAAAGGGACTTGCCATCAAACGCCATGATCGGCACGGAGGCAAGATCGACGCCTTCGACGCATCGGATGTTTATGTAGACCGAACGCCTGTCGGCATGTTCCGAGTAGGGCTGCACCCCGCACGTTTTGCAGAACCGGTGGGTGATCGCATGCGTGTTGAAAGTGTAGATCGATGTCTCGTCGGCGGACGTCAGCAGCTTGAAGCTGTCTTGCGGCGCGGCGAAGAGAACCGCGCCCCTTCGCGAGCAGATGGAGCAGTTGCAGCTCACCGCGCCGTCGATCGCGGCCTCGAACTCGAACTTCACGCGCCCGCAGTGGCAGCTTCCGCGATGTCGCGTCTTCATCTGATCACCTCCGCACCAGGGAGCATACGGCGTTCGCCGGCTCAGAGTTTGGCTACGAGCGCAGCAAGCTGGTCGGCGCAGATTCCCCAGCCCTCGTGAAAGCCCATCTTCTCATGCGCTGCCTTGTCTTCGGCGGTCCAGTGCCGAGCGCGCGCGGTGTAGCGAGTCTTTCCGCCCTCATCCTCGAACGTCACGATGGCGGTCATGAAGGGCTTGGGCGATGGCACCCA
>DATAAP010000177.1:0-10149 GCA_036260035.1 Alphaproteobacteria bacterium
CCATAGTGCCTCCGGGTACTCAGTGAATAAGTCTGCAAGATCATCCGCGGGCAACCCGCGGCGGTTTACAGACCCCCCTTCTGTGCCACTAGAGCAGCAAGCGCTGTGCCACGCCGGCGCAGCGCGAATCGCGCCTTTGGAACAGGCGCTTAGATAAACGCTTCGTTAACCAAAGTTGAAAGAGGTAAAGAATTCCGACACATCGGCTTCACGATAAGGTGAAAGCAAGCATTCGCGCACGGCACGACCGCATGCTCATGGCCCGCGGACGCGCAGTCTTCTCACTCTTTTTCACAAGTGGACGGTTTTCTCACTCGCATCCGCAGCGACCGCATCACGCGACGCGGCGCAGGGCGCGACCGGGACGCTCGCCGGTCGCGGCACCATCGCGCCACACCGGCGTGCCGTTGACAAGCACGAGATCGATGCCGTCGGCCGGCAGCTTCGGCTGTTCGAACGTCGCGCGGTCGATGATCTTCTCCGCATCGAAGACGACGACGTCGGCATAGGCGCCTTCGCGCAGCACGCCGCGATCGGCGAGGCCGAAGCGCTGTGCCGTCAGCGCTGTCATGCGCCGCACTGCCTCTTCGAGGCTGAAAAGCTTCAGGTCTCTGCTGTAGTGGCCGAGCACGCGCGGGAACGTTCCCCACAGGCGCGGATGCGGATGGATGTCGTGCGGCAGCCCGTCGGAGCCGATCATCGCCTCCGGCCAGGAGAGCACGCGCTGCACGTCTTCCTCGTCCATAGTGAAGTAGATGGCGCCTGCGGGCAGGAGACGTTGCGCCGCTTCCTTCGCATCGACGCCCATCTCGCGCGCGATGTCGGCGAGGTCGCGCCCGCCGGCTTCCGGCATCGTCTTGGACCACGTGATCAGCACGCGCCGGGCGATCGCGGTCCATTCCGGCTTCAGAATCGTCGACGAGGCGATATACGGATAGACGTCGATCGAGATCGGCTGGTTGCGCCGCGCCGCCTCGATCGCGGCGAGGGTCTCGCGTGTGCGGCCGAAATTGTGCTTGCCGGTGACCTTGTGGTGCGAAATCACCACCGGCACCTGCGCCTCGCGGCCGATGCGGAACGTCTCGTTGAGAGAGTCCAGCACGCGGTCGCTTTCGTCGCGCATATGCGTGGTGTGAACCGCCTTATGCGCGTGCACGACATGCGCGAGCTCGATGACTTCCTCGGTCGGCGCGTGCTGGGCCGGCGGGTAGTACAGGCCGGTCGACATGCCGACGGCGCCGGCGCCGAGCGCTTCGTCAAGGCGGGCCTTCATCGTCTTGATCTCGCCCTTGGTCGCGGCGCGGTCCAAGCGGTCCATCGCGCCGACACGCAGGCTGGTATGGCCGACGAGGCACGCGGCGTTGGTCGCGGCTGGCTGAGTATCCAGTGCACGCATGTATTCGCCGAATTTCGCGAAACGGTACTCGCCCTTGTCGCCCAGCAGGTCGAGCGGCGGCGGGGGCGGGCCTTGCAATGACAGCGGGGCGAGGCTGACGCCGCAGTTCCCGACCACGACGGTCGTGACGCCCTGGCTCACCTTCATCGTCATGTCGGGCATGCGCAGCAATGCGTTGTCGTCATGCGTATGCACGTCGATGAATCCAGGCGCCACCGCCTTGCCGCGCGCATCGATGCGCTTGCCAGCTTGCGCCCTGGCGAGATCGCCGATGGCGGCGATGCGGTCGCCGGCCAGGCCGACGTCCGCAAAGCGCGACGGCCCGCCGCTGCCGTCGATGACGCGGCCGCCGGTGAGGATCAGATCGTAGCTCTGCATGCTCATGTCAGTTCGCCTTGACGCGCGGGAACGGGAAGGGACGGGCGGTCTCGTAGGCGCGCGCCGCGCGCAGCACGCCCGCGTCGTCGTGCAGGCGTCCGACGAGCTGCAGCCCGATCGGCAGGCCCGCCTTAGTCAAGCCGCACGGCACCGAGATCGCGGGCTGCCGCGTCATATTGAATGGATAGCTGAAGGGCGTCCAATCTATCCAGTGCTTCTCGGTCTTCGGATCGGTGAGATCCTGCCCGACCGGCAGGGGAGGCACTGCGACGGTCGGCGTCAGCAGCAGGTCATATTTTCGGTGGAACAGGTTCATACGCAGGATCAGAGCCGCGCGGATCGCTTCCGCGTCGAGATAATCGCGCGCGCTGAAATGGTCGCCGACCTTGGCCATGGCGACCAAGCCTGGGTCCATCGCCGCGTGCTCGCGCGGAGGGTAGCTGGCGACAATCTTGGCGCCGCCTGAGGCCCAGAGCACGTAGAAGGCGTCGCGCGGCGAGTCAAAGCCGCGATCGGCCTCGTCGACCTGCGCGCCGAGCTCGACGAACACTTTCGCGGCATCGGCGACCGCGCTTGCGATCTCCGGGTCGACCTGCGCGTAGCCGAGCCGCGGGCTGAAGGCAATGCGCATGCCTTTGATCCCGTCCTCCAGCCCTGCCATAAAGTCGATCTCGGCGGGAGGCAGGGCATAGGCGTCGCGGTCGTCGGGCCGCGCGACCACATTCATCATCAGCGCAGCGTCGGACACAGTGCGCGTCATGGGCCCCGCATGGGCGACGATCGCGAAGGGGCTCGGCGGGTATTGCGGCACACGGCCATAGGTCGGCTTGTGGCCGACGATGCCGCAGAACGAGGCCGGAATGCGGATCGAGCCGCCCGCATCGGTGCCGGTGTGCAGCGCCCCCATGCCGGCAGCGGCGGCGACCGCGGCTCCGGCGCTGCTGCCGCCGGGCGTGCGGTCGGTCTTCCACGGATTGCGCGTGATGCCGGTCAGCGGGCTGTCGCCCAGCGCCTTCCAGCCGAACTCTGGCGACGTGGTCTTGCCGAGGATCACGGCATTGTGTTCGCGCAGCCGCGCCACTGCCGGCGCATCCTCGTCCCAGCTCTGGTCGCGGCGGACGTTCTTCGAGCCGCGCAGGGTGGGCCAGCCGCGCGTCAGCATCAGGTCCTTGATCGTCACGGGCACGCCGTCGAGCAGGCCCTTAGGCTCGCCCTTCGTCCATCGCGCCTCGGACTCGCGCGCCGCGGCAAGCGCGCCGTCCTCATCGACCAGGCACATCGCGTTGAGCTCGGGATTGGCGGCGGCGATGCGCTTGAGCGCGAGTTGCGTCGCCTCGACGGGTGAGATGGAGCGGCGGCGATAGCCGTCGAGCAGGACCGTGGCCGGCCACAATGCAGGATCGTCTGAGAGCATCGTCTTCTCCAGGAGTAGCGCGGCCCGCCCGCGAGGGAGCGAGTTGCTTATCGCTCCGGCCCAAGGGATGCAAGATGCCCACCCGGCACGATCCCTGCAGGGGCGGAACACCTGGTTCCGTTTTATTGCAGGAGGGGCATTCCCAAGAGCGGCCGGTTTGTGCCTAAGATGCGGCAGACAACGGGCGCGGGACGCCGGGAAATCAAGAGGAGGCAGAGGTGATCAAACGGCTCATCACGGCGACGGTGTGCGTCGCGGCGGCGGTCGCCATGACCGGGGTGTTGGCACCGCAGGATGCAAGTGCTCAATCGTCAGGCAAGACCCTGAAGTTCATTCCGCAGGCCGATCTGCGCGTATTGGATCCGATCTGGACGACGGCGTACATCACCCGCAATCACGGCTACATGGTGTATGACACGCTGTTCGCGCTGGACGAAAAGTTCCAGGTCCAGCCGCAGATGGTGGAGAGCTGGAAGGTCAGCGACGACAAGCTCACCTACACATTTACCCTGCGCGACGGCCTGAAGTTCCATGACGGCCAGCCCGTGCGCTCGGCCGACTGCATCGCCTCGATTGCGCGCTGGGCCAAGCGCGACGCCTTTGGCCAGAAGACCGGAGAAATGATTGCCTCGATGGACGCGGTCGACGACAAGACCTTCACCATCAGGGTCAGGCAACCTTATTCGCTGTTGATCGAAAGCCTCGGCAAGCTGTCGAGCAACGTGCCCTTCATCATGCCGGAGCGGCTCGCCAAGACCGATCCATTCCAGCAGGTGAGCGAGCCGATCGGCTCCGGCCCCTTCAAGTTCGTGAAGGAGGAATGGGTGCCGGGCAACAAGGCCGTCTACGTCAAGAACCCGGACTACGTGCCGCGCAAGGAACCGCCGAGCTGGGCCGCGGGCGGCAAGGTCGTCAAAGTCGATCGCGTCGAATGGCTCTACATCCCGGATCCTGCGACGGCATCCGCAGCGCTCGGCGCCGGCGAGGCGGATATCTGGGAGCAGCTCCATCCCGACATGGTGCCGGTCCTGTCGAAAAACCGCGACATCACGGTCGCAAGCATTGACCCGCTCGGCAGCATGGGCGTGCTGCGGTTCAACCACCTGCTGCCACCCTTCAACAACGAGAAGATGCGCCAGGCGATGCTCTATCTCGTCGATCAAAAGGACTACATGACGGGCGTCGCGGGCGAGGAGAAGTACTGGAAGGTCTGCATGTCCTTCTTCACCTGCGGTACCCCGATGGCAAGCGAGGTGGGCGCCGAGCCGATGAAGGGCAAGCGCGACATCGCCAAGGCCAAGCAGCTCATCAAGGAGAGCGGCTACAACGGCGAGCGTGTGGTTGTGCTGTCGGCGACCGACCAGCCCATCGTGCATTCCCAGGCGCTGATCACGGCGGAGCTTCTGCGTCAGGCCGGCGTGAATGTCGACCTGCATGCCAATGACTGGGGCACATTGATCACCCGCCGCACGTCGAAAGAGCCGATCGACAAGGGCGGCTGGAACATCTTCCACACTTGGCTCGTCGGGCCCGACGTCACCAATCCCGCGCTCAACTTCGCCGCACGTGGCAATGGAGCGGGCGCGTGGTTCGGCTGGTCCACCGATGCGAAGCTCGAGGAGCTGCGCAACGAGTGGTTCCTGGCACCCGACGTCGCCAGCCAGAAGAAGCTCGCCGAGGCGTTTCAGCAACAGGCGTTCACCAGCGTGCCTTATGTGCCTACGGGGCAGTTCGTCATACCGACGGCGTACCGCAAGAACATCCAAGGCCTGATCGTCGCGCCGGTGGCCTTCCTCTGGAACGTTGAGAAGAAGTAACCCGGGCTTCTGCGCATTGTTCGCCTACCTTGTTCGTCGGGTCCTGGCCACCATCCCCGTCATGGGGGTGGTGGCCTTGTTCGTCTTCTCTCTACTCTATCTGACGCCGGGCGATCCGGCGGCGGTCATCGCCGGAGACATCGCCACGGACGAGGACATCCGGCGCATCCGCGCCCAGCTCGGCCTCGACCAGCCGTTTCTCGTGCGCTTCGGCACGTGGCTGTGGGCGATTCTTCGCGGCGACTTCGGCATCTCGATCTTCACCAACCTGCCGGTGTCGCGGCTGATCGGGCAGCGCCTCGAGCCGACGGTGTCGCTCACCATAACCACGCTGGTCGTCACCGTCGCGACGGCCGTGCCGCTCGGCGTGATCGCCGCATGGAAGGTCGGCACGTGGATCGACCGCGCGGTGATGGCCTTCGCCGTCTTCGCCTTCTCGGTGCCGGTCTTCGTCGTCGCGTATCTCCTGATCTTCAGCCTCGCAATTGGCGAGTTCACGATCTTCGGGCACACGATTGATCTCGCGCTTTTTCCGGTGCAGGGCTACACGAGCATTTCCGAGGGTTTCGGTCCGTGGCTGCACCGGCTGGTGCTGCCCTCGGTGGCGCTCGGCATGTCCTATTCGGCGCTGATCGCGCGGGTCACGCGCGCCAGCATGCTTGAAGTGCTGAGCCAGGACTACATCCGCACTGCGCAGGCCAAAGGTCTCGCGACCGACAAGGTGCTGATCGGCCATGCGCTGAAGAACGCCGCCGTGCCGATCGTCACGGTGATTGGCATCGGCATCGCGCTGCTGATCAGCGGCGTGGTCGTGACCGAGACAGTGTTCGCGATTCCCGGCGTGGGCCGGCTGGTGGTTGACGCGATTCTGCGCCGCGACTATCCGATCATCCAGGGCATCATCCTGATCTTCTCGGGCGTGTATGTGCTGGTCAATCTGGCGGTCGATGTGAGCTACACGCTGCTCGACCCGCGCATCCGGTACTGACATGGCTACCACACCGGCCGGCATCTCCGACATGGTTGCTGCTGCCACGGTGCGCCGCGGCCGCCTCGCCGATGCGCTGCGCCGTCATCCGACGGCGATTGCCGGCGCGTTCCTACTGGCGGTCGTAGTGCTGATGGCGGTATTCGCACCGTTGCTCTTCACCGTCGATCCGCAGGCACTGTCGCCGATCCGGCGGCTGCGGCCGCCCTCGGAGCAGTACTGGTTCGGCACCGACATGATGGGGCGCGACGTTTACAGCCGGGTCGTCTATGGCGCGCGTGTCTCGCTGATGGTCGGGCTCAGTGTCGCGGTGCTCAGCGTGCTGATCGGCCTGGTTATCGGCCTCGTGACGGGATATGTGCGCATCGCCGACGCCGTAGTGATGCGGGTGATGGACGGGCTGATGTCGATTCCGCCGGTGCTGCTCGCCATCGCGCTGATGGCGCTGACGCGCGCCAGCCTCGAGAATGTGATATTCGCTATTACTTTGTCCGAGGTGCCGCGCGTGACGCGGCTAGTGCGCAGCGTGGTGCTGTCCTTGCGCGAGCAGCCCTTCGTCGAAGCGGCCGTTGCTACCGGGACGAGCTTCTGGCGCACGCTGATCCGCCACATTCTGCCGAACACGGTGGCGCCGCTGCTGGTGCAGGGCACGTATATCTGCGCCTCCGCGATGATCACCGAGGCGATCCTGTCCTTCATCGGCGCCGGTACGCCGCCCAACATCCCGAGCTGGGGCAACATCATGGCGGAGGCGCGCAGCGTCTTTCAGACCAAGCCCTATATCGTCCTCTTCCCGGGCCTTTTCCTGTCGCTGACGGTGCTCGCGGTAAACCTGCTTGGCGACGGGTTGCGCGATGCGCTCGACCCGCGGCTTGCGCGGCGGATGTGATCATGGATGGCGCGACCCTCACGACATCCCGGACCACGACAGCGCCGCTGCTGGCGATCGAGGACCTACGCACGTACTTCTTCACGCGGGACGGCGTCGTGCGCGCGGTCGACGGCGTGTCCTACTCGGTGCGTGCCGGCGAGACGCTGGCGGTCGTGGGCGAGTCCGGGTGCGGCAAGAGCGTCACGGCACTCTCCATCCTGCGCCTGATCGCCTCACCGCCGGGCAGGATCGTCGGCGGCACGATCCGCTTCCAGGGCAACGACCTGCTCGAGTTCAGCGATCCCGAGATGCGCGCCATCCGCGGCAACGAGATCTCGATGGTCTTCCAGGAGCCGATGACCTCGCTTAATCCCGTGCTGACGATCGGCCGGCAGATCGCCGAGACTCTGATGCTGCACCAGCGCCTCGATCACAAGGCGGCGACGGCCCGCGCGGTCGAGATGCTGAAGCTGGTGCACATCCCCGAAGCCGAACGGCGCGTCAGCCAGTATCCGCACCAGCTCTCCGGCGGCATGCGCCAGCGGGTCATGATCGCAATGGCCCTCGCCTGCAATCCCAAGCTCCTGATTGCCGACGAGCCGACCACGGCGCTCGATGTCACCATCCAGGCCCAGATTCTCGACCTGATGCGCGAGCTGAAGGCGAAGATCGGCGCCGCCATCATCCTGATCACGCACGATCTCGGGGTGGTTGCCGAGATGGCCGAGCGCGTCGTGGTCATGTATGCGGGCCGCAAGGTCGAGGAGGCGCCGGTCGATTTGCTGTTCAGCGCGCCGCAGCACCCCTATACACGCGGTCTTCTCGCATCCGTGCCGCAGCTCGGCGAGACCTTAAAAGCGCAGCCGCGCGACCGGCTGATGGAGATTCCCGGTATGGTGCCTTCGCTGCGCACCGAGATCGTTGGCTGCGCCTTCGCGCCGCGCTGTCCGCTGGCGACCGAGCGCTGCCGCGTCGATGCGCCGGCGCTCGAAGAGAAGCGGCCAGCGCATATCGCCGCATGCCACTATTCGGAGCGGGTGACGGCGCTATGAATGCACCGCTGCTCGAGGTGACGGACCTGCGCAAGCACTATCCGGTGCGCAAGGGCTTGTTCTCGCGCATCTCTGGCTATGTCTATGCCGTTGACGGCATCTCGTTCACCCTGGGCGAGGGCGAGACGCTCGGCTTGGTCGGCGAGAGCGGGTGCGGCAAGTCGACTGCCGGCAAGACCATCCTCAAGCTGATCGATCCGACAGCGGGCACGATCAAGGTGCGCGGCGAGCCCATCGAGCATCTCAAGCCGCGCGAGATGCGGTCATGGCGCCGCGACCTGCAGGTCGTGTTCCAGGATCCGTACTCGTCGCTCAATCCACGGCTCTCGGCCGGAGCGATCGTGGCCGAGCCGCTGGTCAATTACGGCGTTGCGAGCGGCGCCGAGCTCAAGGATCGGGTCGCAGCGCTGTTCCAGAAAGTGGGACTGCGCGAGGACCAGATGGCGCGCTTCCCGCACGAGTTCTCGGGCGGGCAGCGGCAGCGCATCGGCATCGCCCGCGCCCTCGCGCTCAATCCCAAGCTGATCGTCTGCGATGAACCGGTCTCGGCGCTCGACGTTTCGGTGCAGGCGCAAGTCATCAATCTGCTGATGGACCTGCAGCGCGAGTTCGGCCTATCCTACCTGTTCATCGCGCACGATATCGCGGTGGTGGAGCATATCTGCCACCGCATCGCCGTCATGTATCTCGGCAAGATCGTCGAGCTGACCGACCGCCGATCGCTGTTCTCCATGCCGCTGCACCCCTACACGGAGGCGTTGCTGTCGGCGGTGCCGGTGCCGGACCCGAAGGCCAAGCGCAAGCGCATTATCCTTTCGGGCGACGTGCCGAGCCCGATCAACCCGCCCTCGGGCTGTCGCTTCCACACGCGCTGCCCGTACGCCTTCGACCGCTGCAAGGTCGAGGAGCCAGCCATGCGCGAGGTGCGGCCCGGGCACCACGTGGCGTGCCACCTGCGCGAGGTCGACACGACCGCGTTCGGGAGGGCGGCATGAGTCGGAAAAGGTCGCGAGGTGGTTCGGCCCTCAGCCGCCGCCTTCTCCGGCAAGCGGGAGAAGGGGCCCGTGCCGCGGCGCGCTGGAAACCCTCTCCCGCCCGCGGGAGAGGGTAGGGTGGGGGTGGCGCCGCAAGAGCCAGTGTTTGAGGCATGAGGATCAGGATGCAGAACCTCCAGATCGACGCGAACCGGCTGTGGGACAGCCTGATGGAGATGGCGAAGATCGGCGCCACGCCGAAGGGCGGCGTGTGCCGCCTGACCCTTACGGATCTGGATAAGCAGGGGCGCGACCTCTTCATCCGCTGGTGCAAGGAGGCGGGCTGCACCGTCGCGGTGGACAAGGTCGGCAACATCTTCGCGCGCCGCGAGGGCCGCAATCCGCAGCTTCCCGCCGTCATGACCGGGAGCCATCTCGACACGCAGCCGACCGGCGGCAAGTTCGACGGTGTCTACGGCGTGCTAGCCGGGCTTGAAGTGCTGCGCACGCTCAACGACTACGGCCACGAAACCGACGCGCCAATCGAGCTGATCGTCTGGACGAATGAGGAAGGCTCTCGGTTCTCGCCGGCTATGATGGGCTCGGGCGTCTATGCTGGCGTGTTCAAGCTCGAAGAGGTCATGGCCAAACGCGACGTCGACGGCAAGGCGTTCGGCGACGAGCTCAAGCGCATCGGGTACGCCGGAGACGCCCCCGCCAGTCCGCGCCCGAGTGCTGCCTATTTCGAGGCGCATATCGAGCAGGGGCCGATCCTCGAGGCGGAGAAAAAGACGATTGGCGTGGTCACAGGCGCGCAGGGGCAGCGTTGGTACGAGGTGACGGTCACGGGGCAGGAGGCGCATGCCGGCCCGACGCCGATGGCGCGCCGCAAGGACGCGCTGGTCGGGGCGGCACGCATGATAGACGCGGTCAACCGCATCGGCCTCAAGCACCAGCCCAACGCCTGCGCCACCGTGGGCCACATGCAGGTCTCGCCCAACTCGCGCAACACGATTCCGGGCAAGGTGTTCTTCACGGTCGACTTCCGCCACCCCGTCGACGAGACGCTCAGCGCCATGGATCGCGACCTCAAGGCGGCCTGTCGCGAGATAGCCGACGCGATCGGCCTCGAGGTCGCCGTCACCGATTTCTGGTATTTCCCGCCGACGCCATTCGATCCGAAGCTGGTAACCGAGGTGCGCGCAGGCGCCGAGCGCTTCGGATACCCGCATCGCGACATCGTCAGTGGCGCCGGGCAC
>DATAAP010000178.1:0-3243 GCA_036260035.1 Alphaproteobacteria bacterium
CAGCGTGCTCGAGAACGTCGCGCTGTATGCGACTTTCGGCGCGGCGGCTCTCGATCGCGCCGCCGCCGAGAAGGCGGCCTTGCACTGGCTGCATTTCGTCGGACTGGGCGAGCGCGCCCACAGCCTGCCGCTGACTCTGAACCTGCACCAGCGCAAGCTCCTCGAGCTGGCGCGGGCGCTCGCGTCGGGCGCGCGGTTGATTCTGCTCGACGAGATTCTGGCCGGCCTTACGCCTGCCGAAATCACGAACGCGATCGCGCTGATCAAGCGCATCCAGGCCGCCGGTGCGACGATCATCTTCGTCGAGCACAACATGCGCGCGGTGCAGGCGCTTGCCGATCGCGTCGTCGTGCTCAACTACGGCAAGGTGATCGCCAGCGGGCTGCCGCGCGATGTCATGGCGCACCCTGACGTCGTCACCGCCTATCTGGGCCAGGGCCATGCTTAGCACCTCCGACCTCGACGTTGGTTACGGCGACGCGCCGGTGCTTTGGGATGTCGCCGTAACGGTGGGCGAGGGCGAGCTCGTCTCGGTGGTCGGGCCGAACGGCGCTGGCAAGACGACCCTGGTCAATGCGCTCGCGCGGCTGCTGCCCGTCCGCAAAGGACGCATCGTGCTCGACGGCCGCGACGTGACGGGAGACAGCCCGCAGCAGGTCTGCGGCCGCGGCATCGCGATCATTCCCGAAGGCCGCCGGCTGTTCGTCGGCATGACGGTCCAGGAAAATCTCGAGCTCGGCTGCTATCGGCGCGCCGCGCGCGCCGCGCGCGATACGGGCCTCGAGCGCGTCTACACGATGTTTCCGATCCTCAAGGAGCGGCGGCGCCAGATTGCCGGAACGCTGTCGGGCGGGCAGCAGCAGATGGTCGCGATCGGGCGCGCGCTGATGGCGCAGCCGAAGCTGATCCTGGTCGACGAGCCCTCCTTAGGCCTGGCGCCGATCGTCGCGGCGCAGGTCTTCGAGGTGCTCCAGGACATCAACCGGCATGGCGTGTCGATCCTGCTCATCGAGCAGAACGTCAGCAAGGCGCTGGAGATCGCCCAGCGCGCCTACGTGCTGGAGAATGGCCGCATCGCGGCGGAAGGATCGCCTGCGGCGCTGCTCGCGCGTCCGGAGATTCGCACGGCCTATCTCGGGCTCGACGCCGCGGAACGGTAAAAGTCCGTCGGCGTTGAGCCCGGGATAGGCCGTGCGAATCTCCGGACGCGCAGCTCCTGCGGTCCGCGAGGTATTCACATGAAAACGTTTTTCGCTGTCGCGGCGGTCGCCGTGCTTGCCGCGGGCTGCACCGGGGTCACGAGCACCGAACCGAAGGTCACGTCGTCGGGCGGCGCCGGTCCGACAGTCGAGTATTCCGGCGAGCGCTCGGGCCAGGCCGACGAAAAGGCGCAGCAGGCCTGCGCCGAGCAAGGCAAGCGCGCGGTGCCGCGCTCGATGCAGCCGGGCCCCAGCGGAGGCAATGTCCGCAGCTACGACTGCGCCCCCTGAGCGCGACGTCGCTATCCGCGAGAGGCGCCCTCTCCCTCGTGGCGATGCTCGACACGGTCGCGCTTTCGCTCAATGCCGCGATTGCGCCGCATCGCCCAGGCCATCACCGCTCCCAGGGCGATGAAGCCGATGATCAGCCACATGATCAGCAGGAAGTCGTCGGTCGGCTCGATCGCCATTATGTTCCTCGTTCAAGCGTTGCAGCCGGCGGTGATCGCCGACCACTTCAAGTAACGGGCGAAGGGGCAGGTTCGTTGCGCGCTGCGGGAACCGGCCCCGAGCTGCGCCGTTCCGCTTAGCAGAAGATTGCGGGAGGGCGTATGGGCGATCGCATCAGGGTGAGCGAGGAGATATTCGTCAATCGTAAGCCCCCCTCGGCAGAGGACCTGGAGCACCTTGCCGCCGAGGGATTTGCGTCGGTGATCGATCTGCGGCAGGGCGGCGAGGGCGGCGACGCGCTATCGCCGCCGCTTGAGGCCGCCGCGGCCGGGCGCAACGGCCTGCGCTATGCGCATATTCCCATTCCGACCGACCGGCTCGAGCCGGAAATGCTCGACCGGGTGGGCGCTGCGCTCGATTCGATGCCGGGTCCGGTCCTGGTGCACTGCGCGTCCGGCAAGCGCGCCGGCACTTTCGCGCTCGCCTATGCCGCGGCGAAGGCAGGGGATTCGGGCCGCGCGGCGCTCGAACGCATCGAGGACGCGGGCGCCACCTACGGCTCCGACCCGATGCGCGCGGCGCTGCGGCGCTATGTGGACCGCAAGGCGAACCGCGCGCGATCGCGCGCGGCGCCACCGGCGGCGAACGCGGCGATGCTGCGCCGGCTGCCCGCAACGACCACGCGCGTCGCCCAGAATACGCCCGAGGCCATCAACCGACGCATCGCCCACGCGATCGACGCGAGCATCCGCTGGCATGCCGCGCACCCCGAGGCGATCGACCGGCGGCTGGAGGAACTCGACCGTGAATGGGACATCGAGCGCACATTGGAGGCGAACGCCGCAACGCTGGCGCTCGGCGGCGTGCTGCTCGGCGCCTTCGTCGACCGGCGCTGGCTGGTGCTGCCAGCGGCGGTGACGGCCTTCCTGCTGCAGCACGCGATCCAGGGCTGGTGTCCGCCCGTACCGTTCTTTCGCCGACACGGCGTCCGCACCACCGCGGAGATCGACCGCGAGCGCTATGCGCTCAAGGCCCTGCGCGGCGACTTTATCAGCGTCAGGGCGGAGAGCGGCGCTGCGCGGGCACGTCAGGCGAGCGCTGCCGTCGACGCGTGAAGGGCTCGCTGTTTGGCGAAGCGGGTCGTGCTGCTTGGCGCGGGCCACGCGCATCTCTACGCGCTCAAACGCGCGGCGGCATTTACGAAGCATGGTCATGAGCTGACGCTCGTTGCGCCCGATCTATTCTGGTATTCCGGCCTCGCCACTGGCATGCTCGGCGGCTTCTATTCGCCCGAGCTGGACCAGGTCGATGTCGCCGCCCTCGCGCAGCGCGGCGGCGGCCGCTTCCTGTGCGACCGCGCGATCGCTCTGGACCGGCGTTCGCGCCGGATCATCCTGGAGAAAGGAGAGCCGGTCTCTTATGACGTGCTCTCGATCACCGTGGGCAGCGAGCCGCCGAACATCGCTGGGATGGACGCAACCGATCTCCGCCTCTTCTCGGTGAAGCCGATCCGCCGGCTCTGGGACCTGCGGCGCGCGCTGGAGCAGCGGTTCGCCGAGGCACCGCGGGAGCAGACGCGCGTGGTGATCGCCGG
>DATAAP010000179.1:0-3980 GCA_036260035.1 Alphaproteobacteria bacterium
GCGACCTGGTAGGGGATCTCGGTGACGACGATCTGCCAGGTGCCGTGCTTGCCCTTCTCGACCGACCACTTCGCGCGCACGCGGAAGCTGCCGCGGCCCGAGGCGTAGGCGGACTCGATTGACTCCCGGCTCTCGACCAGCACGCCTCCGGTCGGAAAGTCCGGCCCCTGGATGATGTCGGCGAGCTTGCCGATCGTCGCTTTCGGCGTCTTGATCAGGTGCAGCAGCGCCGCGCAGATCTCGCCCGCATTGTGCGGAGGGATGCTTGTTGCCATGCCGACCGCGATGCCCGCGGCGCCGTTCGCCAGCAGGTTCGGGAATGCCGCCGGCAGAACGACGGGCTCTTCGTCCTCGCCGTTGTATGTCGGGCGGAAGTCGACGGCGCTCTCGTCGATGCCTTCGAGCAGCGCCTGCGCGACCTCGGTGAGGCGCGCCTCGGTGTACCGGTAGGCGGCGGCGTTGTCGCCGTCGATGTTGCCGAAATTGCCCTGCCCATCGATCAGCGGATAGCGTTGCGCGAAATCCTGCGCCAAGCGCACCAGCGCGTCATAGACGGCGGTATCGCCGTGCGGGTGATATTTGCCGATGACGTCGCCGACCACGCGCGCGCATTTCTTGAAGGCGGCATCCGGGTCGAGGCGCAGCATCCGCATCGCGTAGAGCAGCCGGCGGTGCACCGGCTTCAGCCCGTCGCGAACATCGGGCAGCGAGCGCGACATGATGGTCGAGAGCGCATAAGACAGGTAGCGCTCGCCCAGCGCATCTGCGAGCGGGATCGGACGAATCTCAGGGGCGGCCGGAGCCGCGGACGTCTTGGCCATTGTTCCTAGTTCGTTCTGCTAATTGCGAGCGATAGTAACGGATCGCCGCAAACGATCAATAAATTGTATACGCGCCTGCGGAATCGGCTTGTCGTTCGCGGCCAAGACGTTGCGCTCCAGGAAATGTCCGGTCATATCGAGAGCGCCGAGAACCTCGGCTGGTGACGCTTTGGTCCTGCCGGCCAGGAAGCTTGGCAGTGCAAACAGCTTGTCTGCGTAGGGCTTCGCTGCCGCCCGGCTCACCGCACGTCCCGAGCGCGGCGAGACATAGGCGAGATCCTCGACGGTGCCCGTCAGCGCGCATTGCGTCAGGTCGAGGCCGAAACCGAGATCGGCGAGGCATTGGCACTCCCAGCGCACGTACTGCGCGGCCCAGCCCTCGCCTTCAAGCTCCTGGAACAGCTCCAACGTGGCCTGATAGAGCGCCTGATGCGGCTCGCGCTCCGGCAGCGCCGTCTCGACGATCGCGCAGGCCGAGGTCAGCGCGCCGAGTCGCAATGGATCGTCGATCACTCGCGCAGCGAAGCTCTGCAGCGGCTCGCAGGCGTAGCTGCCTAGATGCTCCTCCAGCCGCCCACGCCAAACCGCGCTGACGAGATTGCCGGGCTGATAGAGGCCGGCGGCTCGGCGCCCCGTGCCGCCGCGCACGAGGCCGAGATGGCGGCCATGGCCGCGTGTCAGCAACGAGACGATCGCGGCACTCTCGCCGTGGTGCCGGCGGGCGATGACGATGCCCTCGTCTTTCCACTCCATGGCTAATAAGGCCGGTGGTCACGCGTCATATTCAAGGCCCCAGACGCGATAGAAGTCGCGCTTCTCCGCCCAGTCCTCGGCGACCTTTACATGCAGGAAGAGGTGCACCTTGCGGCCGAGCACGCAGGCCAGTTCCGTACGCGCCGCCGCGCCAATGGCCTTGATGCGGGCGCCCTTCTCGCCGATGACGATCTTGCGCTGGCTGTCGCGCTGCACGTAGATGACCTGCTCGACCCGCGCCGAGCCGTCTTTGAACTCTTCCCACTTCTCGGTTTCGACTGCGACGCTGTAGGGTAGCTCCTGATGCAGCTGCAGGAACAGCTGCTCGCGGGTGATTTCCGCGGCCAGCAGCCGCTCGGACATATCGGTGAGTTGGTCTTCCGGATAGAGAAACGGCCCCTCGGGCATGCGCGCCATCAGGTCCTTCATCAGGTCGTCGACGCCGTCGCCGGTCGATGCGGAGAGCATGAACGTGGCCGCGAATTTCGCGCGCGCGTTGAGCGAAGCAGCGAGACCCAGCAGCGCCGGCCGCTTCACCAGATCAATCTTGTTGATCGCAGCCACCGCCTCAATCCCGCGCTCCGTCAGTCCTGCGATGATCGTCTCGGTGTTGTCGTCGAGGCCGCGGATCGCATCGATGAGGAGAAGGACCACGTCGGCATCGGCAGCGCCGCGCCACGCAGCGTCAATCATCGCACGGTCGAGGCGCCGCTTGGGCGCGAACACGCCGGGCAGGTCGAGGAACGCGACCTGCGTCGTCCCGCGCATGGCGATGCCCATCACCCGTGCCCGCGTCGTCTGCACCTTCGGCGAGACGATCGACACCTTGGAGCCGACCAGCCGATTGACCAAGGTCGACTTGCCGACATTGGGGGCGCCCAGAACGGCAACGAATCCCGCGCGCGTCGTCTCGCTCATCGCTTCTCGATCGCCTGAAGCAGTGCGGCGGCCGCAGCCCGCTCGGCCGCCTGCTTCGAAGCGCCTTGCGCAATGACGGGTTCCCTGCCCTTGACGCTCACCTCGACCTGGAAGCGTGGCTGATGCGGCGGCCCTTCGGTCCGCAGGATGCGATAGGTCGGCAGTGGCAGGCCCTTGCTCTGCGCCCATTCCTGCAGCGCCGTCTTGGGGTCGCGCGGCGGCCGGCCGGAATCACCGAGCTTCGTCTCATAGAGACGCGCGACGAACGCCCGTGCCGGCTCGAGGCCGCCGTCGCGGTAAATCGCGCCGACCAGCGCTTCGAGGGCGTCGGCGAGAACCGTCGGCTTGGTGCGGCCGCCAGTCTCGTCCTCGCCCCGTGTCAGGTGCAGCTGCGCGCCAAGCTCGATCTGCTCGGCGAGCTCGGCAAGCGTGCCGCGGCTGACCAGGGCGGCATGCCGGCGGGCAAGATCGCCTTCGGATTCGCGCGGAAACCGCGCCAGCAGCAGGTCGGCGACGGCCAGCCCGACGACGCGGTCGCCGAGAAATTCCAGCCGCTCGAAATGGTCCCCCTGCTTGCGCGTCTTTGTGCCGGGCGCAAGGCTGGAATGCCGGAGCGCCGCCTGCAGCAGCGCGCGATCCGCGAAGCGGTGGCCGAGGGTGCGCTCGAGCCCCTCCAGGTCGCGGTCGACGCTCTGCCCGCCGCTACTCAATGCCGTCGAACAGCCGGCCGTAGCGGATCGCCGTCGGCCACTTCCAGACTTCCCACAGACGCGCGGATCCGTTGGTCGAGAAGAACAGGAACTCCGCCCGCCCCACCAGATTCTCCACCGGCACGAATCCCACTCCGTTCGGCGTCGGCACGCGGCTGTCGAGCGAATTGTCGCGATTGTCACCCATGGCGAAGTACTTGCCCGCCGGCACGACGTATATCGGCGTCTCGTCATACTGCTCGCGGTCGCTATGCTCGATGATCCGGTGCTTGCGGCCGTTCGGCAGCGTCTCGATGTATTGCGGAATGCGCTGCGCCGTGCCGCCGTCGCGGTCGACATAGTCCTCGATCCGTTCGCGCTTGACCGGCTCGCCGTTGATGTGCAGCAGGCCGCCCTTGACCTGGATGCGGTCGCCCGGAAGCCCGACGATGCGCTTGATGTAGTCGGTCTTGTTGTCGCGCGGGAGCTTGAAGACGACCACGTCGCCACGCTCGGGGTCGGAGAAGCGAAAGCTCACCCGGTCAACCAGGACACGCTGGCTGACCGACAGCGTCGGGACCATCGACTCGCTGGGGATCCGAAAGGGCTTGACGACGAAGGCCTGGATCCCGAGCGCGAGGCCGAGCGCCGCCGCCACGATCGTGACGAGCTCGAGCAGCGAGCCGTGGCCGGACGCTTTCTTCGTGCGAGCCACCGAGCGCTAGCGGGTCGCGCCGGGCCTACGAGGCCGACTCGTCGTCGCTGTCGCCCTCCGCCGCGCCCGTCTCCTGGTTCTCAC
>DATAAP010000180.1:0-3532 GCA_036260035.1 Alphaproteobacteria bacterium
CGTTCAGAAGTCGGCGCGGGTGAAGGAGGAAGTTGTCGTGAGCAAGGACGTGGGCGAACGGACCGAGCAGGTGCGCGACAAGGTCCGACGCACGCAGGTCAACGTCGAGAGGGAGCCGGAGACGGCCGGTGCCGCGCCGGCCGGCACAACGGCCCCGCCGAAGCATTAGGTACAGTCAAACGTTCGATGCTGTCCGAGCGACAGCGGCTTTCGCGGTGCCATTGCTGCGAACTGACACGGATGTCGCCAAGCTCGGCGGCAGCGCTTGGCGCCAGCGGCTAGTGCCTGCAGCTGGGGTGCTGCGGCAATACTTGGCTGATCCGCCGCTCGGAACGAGTGCGCGTGGGCTGGCGTTGCGGTTTCCGCACGCTACGTGAGCGGCGAGGGCGACTATCGAAAGGAAGACACCGATGTACCGCAGCATCGTTGCCGTCTACAGCACGCTGTCCGATGCCCCGGAACTGCGGCGCGAGCTGGAGGACTCCGGCGTTCCGCCCAGCCAGATACATATTTCGACCGAGGACGAGCCCGCGGCGAGCACTACAGGATTGCCGGCGCACGAGCCGCGCGGCTTCACCGACTGGCTGTTCGGCATTCCGGAGAACGATCTCAGCTTCTTCCGCGAGAGCCTCGAGGCCGGCCGCACCATCGTCAAGGTGCATGTCGGCGAGGACCTGGCCGAGAAAGTCTCGCAGGTCCTCGACCGCTACGGCCCGATCACTGTCGAGTCCGGACGCGAGGAAGCGCCGGAGACTAGTTCCGGCGTGGTGGTGTCGGTGCGCAGCTACATCGTCGAGTTGCCGTTCGAGGATCTCGTCCGCCAACGCGAAGAGGCGGCGCGCGCGCGTCGGCACGTTCGAGCCGAGACCGGAGCGGCGCCCGAACGTGCGCGTGAGCCTGCCTCCGTTGGCGTGGGCGGTCCGACCGGCACGTCGCCGCGCCGGCTGCGCTAGCTAGGAGCGCACCGTCTCGCCCAGGTGCTTGCGGAAGAACGCGAGGGTGCGGCTCCAGGCGAGATCCGCGGCTTCCTTGTTGTAGCGCGCCGGTCCGGTGTCGTTGTTAAAGGCGTGCTGCGCGCCTGGATACATGTGCAGCTCGTAGCTTTTACCAGCAGCCTTGAGGGCCGCCTCATACGCGGCGATTCCGGCGTTCACGCCGGGGTCGTTCTCGGCATAGTGGAGCATCAGGGGTGCCCTGATATTCGGCACGACGTCCGCGGTCGGCTGACGGCCGTAGTAGGGCACGGCGGCGTCGAGCGTCGGGTCCGTGGCTGCGAGCCAGTTGGTGAAGGCGCCGCCCCAGCAGAAGCCGACAGCACCGACCTTGCTGTTCGACTCCGGGTGCGACTTCAGCATCGCGAGTGCAGCGCGCAGCGAGGCAATCGCGTCACCGGGCTTGAGCTCGCTGATCATGCTGCGCGCCTTGTCTTCGTCGGAGGGCGTACCACCGAGGGGCGATAGGCAATCGACGCCGAGCGCCAGGAATCCCTCCGTGCCCAGTCGCCGCGTCACGTCCTTGATGTGCGGGTTGAGGCCGCGATTCTCGTGGATGACGATGACGGCGGGATGGCGGCCGGCGGCCTTCGGCCTCACGAGATAGCCGGTGAGCTTGTCGACGCCGGGAATCGCCACCGTCGCCGCAGTGATTCGGGCGTCCGTCTCGGCGATCATCTGTGCCAGCGCATAGTTGTTTTGAAGCAGGGGCAGCAGCGCGCTTGCCGCGGCGGTGCTGCCGGCGAGTGCGGCGAGCCGGTCAAAGAACCGCCGCCGGCTCATCGTGCCATGCGTGAACTCGTCGTAGAGATCGATGATGCGCTGGTCCATGGAGTGCCTCCGGTTTGCCATATTCTGCATGATTTCGACTGCTGGGCGTCCCCGTCTTTCAGCACAGGGTTTTCGGCCGACGTGCGTGTAACGAGTAGATCGGGACGATGCTTGCGGTAGAGCGTTTCGCCGCGCCGGCCCTGTCACTCTAGGAGAATGTCTATGCGTATGAAAAGTATCGCTCCGCTGGCTGTGGCTCTAGCTGTCGGCGCCATGGGCCTGCCGCAATCGGCTTGGAGTCAGACACCGCAGGTGCAAAATCAGCAGCCGCAGGAGCAGCGGCAGGTGCGCCCGAGCCGCATAGAAGGACGCATCGCCTTCCTGCGCGCGGAACTGAAGATAACCGACGCGCAGGCGCCGCTCTTTGACGCCATCGCCAACGTCATGCGCGAGAACGACCGCGCGATGCGCATCGCGTTCGAGGGCCGCCGCCAGCGCACGCAGCCGGCGAGTCTGCTCGACCGGCTCGACCAGCGCCAGAAGCGGGCCGAAGACATGGCGAGCGCGACGAGCAAGCTGAAGGCTGCATGGGCGCCGCTCTACGCTGCACTGAGCGACGAGCAGAAGAAGACGGCGGACGAACTGTTCTCGCATCATGGCGGCCACCGCATCGGGCATCGCCGGATCTGACCTCAAGGACCCAGGAACCTGCCAGCCAGGTTCCCGGGCCCCGTGCGAGCCTGGATGAGAAAAGGCCAGTCGCCGAGCCGCCTCAGCCGATCTTTCCGTAGCTGCGGCGCGTGCCGGCCGGGTCCTCGACCGTGCCGTCCTCGTGCAAATACGTCGGCCCGACCGGCACCTTGCCGTGACCCTCCGGGATGTCGAGGACGTAGGTGGGTTGGCACAGGCCCGAGACGCGCCCGCGCAGGTCGCGCATCAGCGCCTGACCTTCTTCGATCGTCGTGCGGAAATGCGATGTGCCGGGCGCCAAGTCGGCGTGGTGCAGGTAATACGGCTTGATGCGGTTGCGCACGAAGGCGCGCAGCAGCGTCTCCAACGTCGCCGGATCGTCGTTGACGCCTTTCAGCAGCACGCTCTGGCTCAGCATCGGGATGCCGGCGTCGATGACGCGGCGGCAGGCGGCGAGCGCGGGATCAGTCAGTTCGCGCGGATGGTTCGCGTGCAGCACGAGGTAGACGGCCTTGTCTGCGCGGAGTGCTGCGATCAGCTCGGTGGAAATGCGTGCAGGATCGACGACCGGCACGCGGGTATGGATGCGCATGACGTCCACATGATCGATCGCGTCGAGCGCTGCGACGATCTCCCTTAGCCGGCGCGGCGACAGGATCAGCGGATCGCCGCCCGACAGGATTACTTCCCAGATCTGCGGCCGTGCCCGGATGTAATCGAGCGCCGCATCGAGCTCCGCGGGCGACAGCGCCTCGCCGCCGGGGCCCACCATCTCGCGGCGGAAGCAGAAGCGGCAGTAGACGGCGCAGGCATGCGTCGGCTTGAGCAGCACGCGATCCGGGTAGCGGTGCGTGATGCCCTTGACCGGCGTGTGCGGCGCATCCGCGATGGGATCGCCCAGCTCGTTCGACGTGGACGTCAGCTCGGCCGCGCTCGGCACGAACTGGCGCGCGACCGGGTCGTTCGGGTCCGCGGGATCGATCGCGTCGAGCATCACCAGCGTGAGCGCCACAGCGTAGCGCTGCGCCACGCGGTCGATCGCGGCCTTGCGCGCGGGGTCGAGCACGCCGGCGTCCACC
>DATAAP010000181.1:0-9732 GCA_036260035.1 Alphaproteobacteria bacterium
TCGCCCCAGCGCATCCGCGCGCGTCCCTTGACGACGTAGATCACGCTCTCGACCTCTCCGTGGTGATGCGCGCCGGTCTTGGCGTTCGGATGGATGTGGACGGTGCCGGCCCACAGTTTCTGAGCGCCTGCCTGCGCGTAGGAGATCGCGGACGCACGGTTCATGCCCGGCGTCTGCGGCGTGTTGGTGTCGAGCTCGTTGGCGCGCACGATGCGAACACCATGGTTGCGCCAGTCGGCCTTGTCGTGGTCGTGGGACATGTCACATCACCGCGCCGAGCTGCCAGGGCGCGAACTCGTCGGCGCCGAAGCCGAGGGCTTCGCTTTTGGTGCGTTCGCCGGAGGCGACACGCAGGATCAGGTCGAAGATGCGCTGGCCGCATTCCTGAACGGTCTCCGTGCCGTCGATGATCGTGCCGCAGTTGATGTCCATGTCGTCGGTCATGCGCTTGTAGAGCGCCGAGTTCGTCGCGAGTTTGATCGACGGCGCCGGCTTGCAGCCGTAGACGGAGCCGCGGCCGGTGGTGAAGCAGATCATGTTGGCGCCGCCGGCGACCTGGCCGGTCGCGGCGACCGGGTCGTAGCCCGGCGTGTCCATGAACACGAAGCCCTTGGCCTTCACTTCTTCGGCGTACTGGTAGACGTCGACGAGATTGGTCGTGCCGGCCTTCGCGGCGGCACCGAGCGATTTCTCGAGAATGGTCGTGATGCCACCGGCCTTGTTGCCAGGCGAGGGGTTCTGGTTCATCTCGCCCTTGTTGCGCGCCGTGTATTCTTCCCACCACTTCATCAGTGCTACCAGCTTCTCGCCGACCTCGCGGCTCACTGCGCGGCGCGTCAGCAGATGCTCGGCGCCGTACGTCTCCGGCGTCTCCGAGAGGATCACGGTGCCGCCGTGCTTGACCAGCAGGTCGGAAGCCGCACCCAGCGCCGGGTTGGCGGAGATGCCCGAATAACCGTCCGAGCCGCCGCATTGCAGACCGATGGTGATGTGCGAGGCCGGCACCGGCTCGCGCTTCACCTTATTGACCTCGGGCAGCAGCTCGCGGATCTGCGCAACACCCTTCTGCACGCTGCGAGTCGTGCCGCCGGTTTCCTGGATGGTGAAGGTGTGGAAGCGCTCGTTCTCGGTGAAGCCGCCGGCCTTCATCAGGCCGCCGATCTGATTCACCTCGCAGCCCAGGCCGACGATGAACACGGCGGCGAAGTTCGGGTGCTTGGCATAGCCGCCCATGGTCCGGCGCAGCACGTCGAGCGCGTCGCCGTCGTTCATGCCGCAGCCGGTCTTGTGGGTGAGGGCCACGACGCCGTCGACATTCGGGAAGTCGGCGAGGGGATTGTGGCCGGTGAAGGGATTGGCCTTGAACGCCTCGGCGATGTAGTTGGCGACCGTCGCCGAGCAGTTCACGGAGGTGAGGATGCCAATGTAGTTGCGCGTCGCCACGCGTCCGTCCTTGCGCACGATGCCCTGAAACATCGCCGCTTCGTTCGCGTACTGCGTCGGCGTCGCGTTCTGGCAATACGCATAGTCGCGCGCGAAATCGCCCATCGCGCAGTTTTGCGTGTGCACGTGGTCGCCCGGCGCGATGTCGCTCGTCGCGAAACCGATGATCTGGTTGTAGCGCCGCACCGGCTCGCCCTTGGCGATCGGGCGCGTCGCCACCTTGTGGCCGGACGGCACATGCGCGCGCGTGGTCACATTCTCGCCGGGCAGGGTGGTGTTGGCGAGCAGGTCGGTGCGCGCGACCACGACATTGTCGGCGGGGTTCAGGCGGATCGCGAGCTTGGCGGACGATTCGACCATGGGCAGACGGGCGCTCCTTTAAGTTAGCCCGTCATTATAGGGCGAGTTCCGGCGGTCCCGCCACGCCGGCGGCGCCGGGCGGCTTTGCACGCAGCTAGGGCCTCTTTCCTGCGGTACCGGAGCGGAAATTTCCTTTCCGGCCAAGCTGGATGAGGACCGTCGAGCCGCCGTTGTCCGGCCAATGGGAACCACGGAGATCAGAATGAAGCGGTTAGCGATCGCCCTTTCAATGTTGACCATGGCGGCCTGTAGCACAGGCGGCGTGATCGGCGGTGTTGCCGGCGGCTATGCGGGCCACGAACTCGGCAAAGGCTCGACGGCCGCGACCGTTGGCGGCGCCGTCGTCGGCGCGGTCGTCGGCGATCAGATCCAAAAGCGGATGTAACCGAGTGGGTGGGTCCAAGAGGGCCCACCCATTTCTATTAGCGTTGCTTGCCAAGCTGACGGGCGGCTCATAGCATCAGCGGCTTTCTCGCAAGGAGAGACCGCTGGATCCTGTTCTTGCCGTCATTGGCATCCTCGGCGCGCTGTTCATCGGCGTCGTCAGCCCCGGACCGAGTTTCGTCCTGGTCGCGCGCACCGCGATCGCGGTTTCGCGCCGCGACGGGCTTGCGGCCGCAATCGGGATGGGCCTCGGCGGGATGGCTTTCGGGATCTTGGCGCTCGCCGGCCTGACGGCGGTGTTCGCGACCGTTGAGTGGCTCTATACGGGCTTGCGGCTGCTCGGCGGCGCGTATCTCATCTATCTCGGCGTGATGATCTGGCGCGGTGCGGATGCGCCGATCATCGTGCCCGATAAGATCAACGGAAGCGCGAGTCCGCACCGGTCGTTCGTCGTCGGGCTGACGACGCAGGTGAGCAACCCGAAGGCCGCGATCGTCTACGCGAGCGTGTTTGCGGCGCTGCTGCCGCCGTCGCTGCCGGGCTGGACCTATCTCGTCCTGCCGCCGCTGATCTTTGCGATTGAGACAGGCTGGTACGCGGCCGTGGCCTTGCTGTTCTCGGCCGAGGCACCGCGTGCCGCATATCTGCGCTCCAAGCGCTGGCTCGACCGACTCGCCGGCGCGGTGATGGGCCTTCTGGGCCTGCGGTTGATCGCGGAGACGACGCGCGCCTAGCCGCGCCGGAGCCGTTGTCCGAACATCATGCGGTGCCCATCCGGCGTCGCGACCGGCATTTCGCGCATGCCCCACCGCTTATCGGCCGGTTCGGCCATGACGATGGCGCCGCGGGCGACGATTTCGCGATGTAGCGCATCGATGTCGTCGACATGAAAATAGCCGAAGTAGCTATGGTCGCCTGTCTCAGCCGGCCGTATCTGGTCGGGACAGTGGCCGATCATCACCCGTGCTCCGTCCCGCACGAGGCAATTCCAGTTCAAGCCGTCTTCCCACTCGAGCCGGAATCCCAGTGCGTCACGAAAGTAGCGCGCGCTGTGCGCGAGGTCGGGCACGGCGAGCACGTGGGCGTATGGCGTGATCCGGACTTTGGCTTCAGTCATCGGCGAATCTCTTGGGTTACCCGCGGCGGCAGTGTGTTGACGTTGCGTCTGCTTGCCAAGGCCTAGCACCGCCACTACGATCCGCGCTTCTTTGCACACCAGCCAACAATCATCCGGAGGGACGCGTGGCGGGGCGACTGCAGGGCAAGACGGCCATCATCACGGCGGCAGGGGCGGGCATCGGACGGGCGAGTGCCCTTATGTTCGCGCGCGAGGGCGCCAAGGTCTACGCGACAGACGTTAACGAGCAGTCGTTGAAGGACCTGGCCGGAACGAACGGAATCGTCACCCGCCGGCTCGACGTCATGGACGACGCGCAGATCAAGGCGGCGGCCAATGAGATCGGCGCCGTCGACGTGCTGTTCAACTGCGCCGGCTTCGTGCACCACGGCACGATCCTGGAATGCACGGACAAGGACTGGGACTTCACGATGAACCTCAACGTGCGCGCCATGTACTGGATGGTGCGCGCGTTCCTGCCCGCCATGCTGGAGCGCAAGAAGGGCTCCATCATCAATATGTCCTCGGGCGCGTCGTCGATCCGCGGCATTCCCAACCGGTTCGTCTACGGCACCAGCAAGGCGGCAGTGATCGGCTTCACCAAGGCACTGGCGGCCGATTTCATCAAGCATGGCATTCGCGTCAACGCGATCTGCCCGGGCACGATCGACACGCCGTCGCTCGAGGGCCGCATCGCCGCCTTTGCCGACCCGGTGCAAGCGCGCAAGGACTTCATCGCGCGCCAGCCGATGGGCCGCCTCGGCACCGCCGACGAGATCGCCGCCGTGGCGCTCTATCTCGCCTCGGACGAAAGCTCGTACACGACCGGCACGTCGATCATCGCCGACGGCGGGTTCAGCCTCTAGACCGCGTTCACCTCGCTCCGGGCGCGGCCCGGAGTCGCCACCGACAGCCAACTGACAACCGGGGAGCCAAAATGAAGCTGCTGCGCTACGGACCGAAGGGCAAGGAAAAGCCGGGCGTTGTCGACGCGGAGGGCCGCATCCGCGACATCTCGCGCCATGTGAAGGACATCACGCCGGCAACGCTCGACAACGCGACGCTTGCCAAATTGCGCAAGCTGAAGCCCGAGAAGCTGCCCCTCGTCAAAGGCAAGCCGCGCATCGGCTGCCCGATCAACGGCGTTCCCAAGTTCATCGCGATCGGCCTCAACTACATCGATCACGCGAAGGAATCCGGTGCTCCCATCCCGAAGGAGCCGGTGATCTTCACCAAGGCGACGAGCTGCATCGGCGGACCGAACGATCCGATCATGCTGCCCAAGGGCTCGCAGAAGACCGACTGGGAGGTCGAGCTCGGCGTCGTGATCGGCCGCACGGCGCGCTACGTGCCGGAGGACAAGGCGCTCAATTACGTGTTTGGCTACTGCACCATCAACGACGTGTCCGAGCGCGAATTCCAGCTCGAGCGCAGCGGCGGCCAATGGGACAAGGGCAAGGGCTGCGACACGTTCGGCCCGATCGGCCCGTGGCTAGTCACGCGCGATGAGATCAAGGACGTGCAGAATCTCGACATGTGGCTGACCGTCAACGGCGAGAAGCGCCAGAACGGCAACACCCGCACGATGATCTTCAACGTCGCGAAGCTGGTCAGTTACTGCAGCGAGTTCATGACGCTGGTGCCGGGCGACGTGATCACCACCGGTACGCCGCCTGGTGTCGGCCTCGGCATGAAGCCGACCCCGCAATACCTGAAGGCCGGCGACGTCGTCCGCCTCGGCATCCAGGGACTCGGCGAGCAGGAGCAGAAGGTAATCCCGTTCAAGGGATGATCAGGGCAGTGTCACCACTGCGGCGGCGAGGCCGAGCGCGATCAGGAAGGCGAAGCCGACGGCGATGAGCCAGGCCATGCGCCGCTCCGGGATCTGCAGCTGGCTGCGTCCCGGATTGGTGTGATCGGCCCGAACCGTTTCCGGCGGTGCGTATCGGGCTTGCTCCCGCGTTGCTTCGAGCGAGGCGGTGCGCGATGTGCCTTCGCCGCCCGCTTCCGCATCGGTGTGCACCGGAGCCGAGGCCGGATCGGGGACCGGAATCTTGTCATGGGTGCGGCCGGCATCGACAGCGTCGCGATATCGTCCGGCGTCGGTGGGACGACGCGGACTGCGACCGCTGTCTCCAAAAGCTGTGGGCATGACAGTTGCCTTCTGGCTGGCGGACCTGCCGCCAGCCAGCTGTAGCAACGCAGACGCCTTACTGATTGGTTCCTGTGCCGCGGGTCGTCGAGCCGCCGGAGCTCGAACCGGAGCCGCCGGTGGAGGAGCCGCCCGTGTTCGATCCGGAGCCGCTCGTGCCCGAACCACCCATCGTGCTGCCGGAGCCGGTCGTGTCAGACCCGCTCGTCGTTCCACCGGACCCGCTCGTCCCAGAACCGCCGCCCGTGCTGCCGGCTCCGCCGGTGCTCGAACCGCCCATCGTGCCGCCCGCTGCGCCGGAGCTGCCGCTCATGCCCGGTGTGGCGCCGCTGCTAGGATTGGTGACCGAGCCGGAAGGTCCTGACGTGCCGCCGCCGGGGCTCATTCCCGTCGAACCGCTGGTGCTGCCGCCGCTCGTCTGCGCCCAAGCGCCACTGCCAATCAGCAGCGCCACCGCAGACGTTGCGAGGATACGAAACATGTAGAACTCCTGTATGAACCGAGGTCCTTGCACAACGGCCGCTCGGAAAGCGCGTTCCTGCGCAAGGACGACTCGAAAGCGTGCGCGCCTGCCTCATTCGAGTGTGCGCCGCCTGATGCCGCAAGCGCTGCCCAGTTGACCGTCGACATGCGCTGCAGCATCGTGGTGACGACGACAGCGGGAGGACGATCGTGCACAGCTTCATGCGGCGGGTAGCGGCGTCACTTGCAGGCGTCTTTCTGTTCGCCTTCGCTGCAGCGGCGGAGACGGTCGATCTGGAGCTGGTGCTGGCCGTCGACGTCTCGCGCAGCGTCGACGATGAAGAGGCAGCGCTGCAGCGCGAAGGCTATGCCGAGGCTTTTCTTCATCCGGCTGTCATCAATGCGATCCAGTCCAACGCCAACCGCCGTATCGCGGTTGCCTATGTCGAATGGGCGGGCACGCACTATCAGAAGCTGACGATCCCTTGGACGATCGTCGGCGACGCCGATAGTGGGGCTCGCTTCTCCGCGATGATCACGAGTCAGCCGCGCGTCTCGGAGCGCTGGACCTCGATCAGCGGCGCGATCGACTTCTCGATGCGCGTCCTCGCGATCAGCCCCTATCAGGGTACGCGCCGCGTCATCGACATCTCTGGCGACGGCGTCAACAACAACGGAAGGCCGGCGAGCCAGGCGCGCGACGAAGCGCTGGCTCAAGGCGTGACCATCAACGGCCTCGTTATCATGAACGACCGGCCGACGCCGGGCTTCTCCGAATTCTATTCGCAGCCGGCGCTCGACGTCTTCTATCGCGAGCAGGTGATCGGCGGGCCGGGCGCCTTCGTGATCGCGATTGAGGATTTCTCCAGCTTTGCTTACGCGATCCGCAACAAGCTCATCCGAGAAATCGCCAGCGCCAATGGCGAGGTCGATGTCGCTGCTGCGATGGATGCGAAAGAATAAGAGCGCGGCGCGCGCCGAGATCCGGCCAGCGGTACCGGCCGATATCGCCGCGATCCGCACGGTCGAGCGCGTTGCCTTTGGGCACGACGACGAGGCGCGGCTGGTTGACCGCTTGCGTGAGGACGGCGATGCGGTCGTCGAACTGGTCGCAACGGTGGGTGGCGGGGTTGTCGTCGGCCACGTCCTGTTCAGCCATCTGCCGATATGGTCGGACGACAAGGTTGCCCATGCCGCGGCACTGGCACCTCTCGCCGTCCTGCCGCAGCACCGGCGCGCGGGCATCGGCTCGGCGCTGGTGAAGGTCGGCCTCGCAGCATGCGCGGAGCAGGGTCTCGTAGGCGTGGTCGTGGTCGGCGATCCGGGCTTTTACGGACGCTTCGGCTTTTCGTCCGCCTCAGCGCGGTATGTGCGCGCGCCGTATGCGGGCGAGTCGTTCATGGCGCTGGAGCTGACACCTGGTGCGCTGCGCGGCGGCGAGGCACGCTACCCGCGCGCCTTCGCGTCGCTGTAGTGCTGCAGTGGGTCGCGCTAGGCCAGTGTCACGTCCAGAAACATCATGACCGCCAGCCCGACGAGAAAGCCGAGCGTTGCCTCGTTCTGATGGCCGTTGCGGTGAGTCTCGGGAATGATCTCGTGGCTCACGATGAACAGCATCGCACCGGCGGCGAAGCCGAGCCCCCAAGGCAGCACCGGCTCGGCGAGGCTGACCGCGGCCGCACCGAGCACGCCGGCAACCGGTTCGACGAGTCCGGTGGCGAGGGCGATCAGGATCGCTTTCCAGTGCGCGTAGCCGAGGCCCGCGACCGACGCCGCGACGGCAAGCCCTTCCGGCATGTTCTGTAGGCCGATGCCAGTGGCCACCTTCAGCCCGTTCGCGGTGTCGCCGCCGCCGAAGCCGACACCGACGGCAAGACCTTCGGGCACGTTGTGGAGCGTGATCGCGATGACGAACAGCCAGATGCGGCGCAGCTTGGTGCCACGCGGCCGGTCGCGCCCAAGCGCCATGTGCTCGTGCGGAGCGTGGTCGTGGATGAACCACATCGCTCCGGCCCCGAGCGCAAGCGCCGTGGTGACGAGCAGCGCAGCAACGCTCTTGCTGGCAAGACGCGCTTCGGCGACGTCGAGGGCGGGGATGATCAGGGAGAAGAAGGCCGCCGCCAGCATCACACCGGCTGCAAAGCCAAGAAAGATGTCCTCCAGGCGGGCGGAAACGCGCCGCACAAAAAAGAGGGGCAGGGCGCCGAGCCCGGTCGCGATGCCGGTGGCCAGGCTTGCGACGAAGCCAGCCAGGACGATCGAGCCGCTTGTCAACATGGTGGACTCCATTCCTGCGCAGGGCGTCTTTCGGGCGCAGGTCGATATCGAAAGACATGGGCCCGTCGCGGTCGCGGCGCCAGCGGCTGAGTCATGCAAATGAGAATGGTTCGCAATTCGCTTCTTGCGATGCGGCACAACGCGCACCTGCCTCGTTGAAGCGGGCTTCGCGCTACGGTTGTCAAGATCGGCCGGTAAGACGGCTTCATTTCGAGGCTTTCTGTCCGGTTGTCAGTTGTCAGACAACGCTTGATCATAATGTGGGGTTCTGACAATCTCTCGCAGCAGCAAATCAGCCGGAATCACCCGGCGCAGGGGAGGTCACGGATGAAGTTTCGGTATGTCGCGGCCGCGGCCGCTCTTATGGCGTTGGGCGTGCCCGCCGGGGCGCAGGCACAGACCAAGCTCAAATTCGCGCATGTCTACGAGATCAACGAGCCCTACCATACGGAGATGCTGTGGGCTGCGCAGGAGATCGCCAAGCGCACCAACAACAAATATGCAATGGACGTGTTCCCGGCTTCGCAGCTCGGCAACGAGCCGGCGATCAACCAGGCCCTGCCGCTGGGCACGATCGATATCATCTACACGGGCACGACCTTCGTCGGTAACAACTACAAGCCGATCGCCATCTCCAACGCGCCTTACATGTTCCGCGATTTCGCGCATTGGGAAGCCTATTCGAAGAGCGACCTCTTCAAGGAACTGGCCGAGGGCTACGACAAGGTGACCGGCAACAAGATCGTGGCGCTCACCTATTACGGCGCGCGGCACACCACGGCAAACAAGGCGATCCACAAGCCGGAAGACATGAAGGGCATGAAGCTGCGCATCCCGCAGGCGCCGCTCTATCAGATGTATGCCCGCGCCGTTGGCGCCAATGCGACGCCGATTGCCTTCGCCGAGGTCTATCTGGCGCTGCAGAACAAGACGGTCGACGGGCAGGAGAATCCGCTGCCGACGATCCAAGCCAAAAAGTTCTACGAAGTACAGACGCACATCAACCTGACCGAGCACATGCTCGACAATCTCGTAACGGTGATCGGCGGTCCGCTATGGCGCAAGCTGACGCCGCAGGAGCGCGAGACGTTCACGGCGATTTTCCAGGAGGCCGCCGGCCGGGCGACCAAGGAGATCCGCAAGTCGGAGCAAACGCTCGCCGAATGGTTCAAGCAGCAGGGCAAGACGGTCGTCGTGCCCGACAAGGCGGCTTTCATCGCGGCCGCCAAGCCGCTGCACAACGACCCCGCGGCCGGCGCCGGCTGGACCAAGGAGCAGTACGACCGGATGCAGGCGCTCGGCACGAAGACGAACTGAGGCTAAGGGCCATCGATCGCGCAGGGCCGATCATGGATCGCCCCCTGCGCGATCGCGCGATTCACTCGATGACGATCGGCGCGCCGGCCCTTTTCTCGATTGCCTGCCAGTCCCATTCGATGCCGATACCCGGCGCGTCCGACGGAACCGCATGCCCCTCCGCGATGCGGATGCGGCTGGTCGTGACGTCGTCGAGCTGCGGGATGAATTCGACCCAGGC